>DASQPR010000687.1:0-9794 GCA_035643815.1 Micromonosporaceae bacterium
CATGCGCCCGAGCACCACGGAAGGGGCCGACATGGACGAGCTGCCGATCGGGCGTCGCGTCGCGTATTGGCGGGGTCGTCGCAAGATGTCGCAGCAAGTCTTCGCTGACCGGTTGGGCAAGTCGAAGAGCTGGGTCGACAAGGTCGAGCGAGGCGTACGTCGCCTGGACAAATTCTCCGTGGTGTACGAAATAGCCGACGTTCTGCAACTCGACGTCGCGTTGCTGATGGGCAAGGATCCCGAACGTCGCGAGGGCTCGGTGAACTGCATCGACCAGGTCGAGGTCGAGGACATCCGGGCCGCGCTCGAGCGTTACGACCAGATCAGCGCGTTCTTCTATGCGCCGCCGGAGCCACCCGCCATGGACCAGATGCGGCTCGCCGTCGGCCACGCGTGGAACACGTTCCAGCACGCGAAGTACGGCGTGCTCGCGCGAATCCTGCCCAAACTGATCCGCGAGGCACAAGCGGCCGACACCGCGTACGCCGGAACCGAGCACACACGCGATGCGGCGCAACTGCTCGGCCAGGTCTACCAGCTCGCGTCGTCAATGCTGCGCAAGCTCGGTGAGCATGAGTTGTCCTGGCTCGCGGCCGACCGGTCGATCGCGGTCTCGCAGCGCGCCGGTGATCAGCTGCTCGCGGGGTGCGCGACCTATCGGGTGGCCTCCGCGCTTCTCGCGCTCGGCCGGGCGCGCCCGGCACTCGAGGTCAACGTCAATATCGCCAACCGGCTCGCGCCCGGAGCGGACGGCGAGACGACGACGCCGGAACGCCTGTCCGTCTACGGCATGCTGCTCCTGCAAGGCGGGATGGCGGCCGCGCGGATCGGCGATTCGTCGACCGTACGTGACCTGATGGGCGGCGCCGAGGACGCGGCGCGTTCGGTCGGCGTCGACGCCAACCACTACTGGACGTCGTTCGGGCCGACGAACGTACAGCTGCACCGGGCCGCGGCCGCCGTCGAGCTGGGCGAGGGCCGGGCCGCCGTGGACATCCATGACTCGCTCGACCCGGTCGGGTTCACAGCGATGCTGCCGGAGCGACGGGCGCACCACTTCATAGACATCGCACGCGGCCTGACGCAGATCGGCGACATCGATCGCGCCAGCGAGATGCTCCTGGAAGGCGACCGGCTCGCGCCGTCGGAGATCCGCTGCCGTCCGATCGCGCATGAAGTGATGAGCGACGTTCTCCGTCGCACGCGGGGGACACCGGCGCCGGCCGTGGCCGAACTCGCCGAACACATGGGCGTCGGGGTGTGACCAGACAGCCCGTCCTCTACGTCCTCGCATGCGGCTCGCCACCGACCCGACACCTCGACCAACTCGTCGAGTCGGCCAAAGCGGCCGGTTGGGACGTCTGCGCCGTCGTGTCACCGGACGGTCGAAAGTTCGTCGACACGCCGGCGCTGGCCGCGCTCACCGGGCATCCGGTGCGTAGCGTTTACAAGAACCCTGGCGATGTCGATGTACTGCCGGACGCCGACGCCATGATCGTCGCACCGGCCACCGTGAACACGATCAACAAATGGGCGTTGGGTATCGCTGACACGCTTCCGCTCGGCCTGTTGATCGAGGGACTCGGCAAGGGCCTGCCGATCGTCGCGGTGCCGTACACGAACGCCGCCATGGCCAACCATCCAGCCTTCGCCGAGAGCATCGCGAAACTCCGTCGTTGGGGGGTCCGCGTGCTCTATGACGACGGAGTGATCAAGTTCCATCCGCCGGGCGCCGGCGAGGCGATCGCCCACGAATTTCCCTGGCACGCCGCCTTGGATGCGCTGGGTCCGCCGCCGGCGGCGTGATCGCGCCGATCGATGTCCGTCGAGCCAGTCCGCCGAAATCGTGGGTACGGTGACCGCCCAGCCGACGTCACGTCGATCAACTCCGGCTCGCCTGGCTGGTAACGTCGCGACGTGACCAATCCCGATCAGGGTGTCGAGGGATAGCGCCATGGCGCCGGACCGCGTCGATCCGATCGGCGCAGCCGTTGTCGGCGACGTCGCTTCGTTCCTCGATGAGTGCTATCCGCCGGCCTGGGCGGCGGACTGGGATCGCGTTGGTCTCGTTGTTGGCAATCCCGCGGCGCCCGTCGGTCAGATTCATTTTGTGATCGATTGCGTCGCCGAGACGGTTGCGGAAGCGATCGCGAAGGGCGCCGACATGATCATCGCGCACCATCCGTTGCTGCTTCGCGGAGTGTCGAGCGTCGCGGCAACGACGTACAAAGGCCGGATCGTGCACGATCTGATCAAGCACGACATCGCACTGTTCGTCGCGCACACCAATGCCGACCATGCCCGTCCGGGCGTGTCCGACTCGCTCGCGCAGCGCCTCGGCCTGGGCGACCTGCGACCGTTGCGACCCGCGGCGCCCGAAGTCTCAGTGGGGACGCCGGCCGGAGAAGCCCCGGCGGCGGGAGTCAGTCCCGCCACCGTCGGTCGCGGCGCGGGCCGGATCGGTCGGTTGCCGACGCCGACGACGTTCGAGGCGTTCACCGAGACCGTGGCCGCCTTACTCCCAGCGACGACCGCTGGCATCCGGGCCGCCGGCGCGCCGGACCGGCCCGTCGTCACGGTGGCCGTCTGCGGTGGCGCCGGGGATACTTACCTCGACGACGCGGTGCGCAGCGGTGTCGACGCGTACGTCACCGCCGACCTGCGCCACCACCCGGCGAGCGAACACCTTGCCGGCGGCGGCCCAGCGTTGATCGACGCCCCGCACTGGGCCACCGAGCGACCATGGCTCGACGACGTCGCCGGCGCCGTACGCGATCGGACCGGCATCGCCGTCACCGTGTCCGACCTGGCCACCGACCCGTGGACTAGTCATGTCCCATCCGCCCTCACCGCCAAGGAGCAGCGCCTGTGAAGGCCGCACCCTCAGATCAGCGCCGCCTGCTCGACCTGCAGGCCATCGACACCGCACTACAGCAACTCGCGCACCGACGCTCGACACTGCCGCAGAATTCCGCCCTCAATTCGGTCGCCCGGGAGATCGCCGGGCTCGAGGACGAACGTGTGCGGGCGCAGGTCGCGGTCGATGACATCGATCGGGACATCGCACGTCTGGAACGCGACACCGAGCAAGTTCGCGCCCGGGCGGGCAAAGATCAGGTCCGACTGACCACGGGCTCGGGTCCGGCTCGCGAACTTGAGGCGTTGCAGCACGAGATCGCGTCGCTCGCTCGGCGCCAGTCGGAGCTCGAAGACAGCGAGCTCGAGTTCATGGAGCAGCGCGAGGAGGCTCAGGCGGCGGTCGACGCGGCATTGGCCAAACTGGCGGAGGCACGTACGCGGCGCAGCACGCTCGAGGCCGAGCGCGACGACACGCTGGCCGAAATCGCTAAGGACGAGGAATGGAAGACGAGCTCCCGTCGACCGCTCGCCGACGACCTTCCGGCCGACCTGGTCGCGCTCTACGACAAAATCCGGGCGTCGTCCGGCGGACTCGGCGCGGCCTTGCTGCGGTCCGGCCGGTGCGGTGGTTGCCGGATCGAACTGTCCGGCGGTGAGCGTGCGCGGGTCAAGGCGGCCGCACCGGACGAGGTCGTACGGTGCGACGAGTGTCGCCGCATCATGGTGCGCACGGAGGAGTCCGGTCTGTGACGTCACCGGCTGAGGCGGTCGGACCAGCGGGTCGGCCCGCCGGGACGGTGAGCGGTGACGTTGACGCGGGCACGTCCAGCGTGATCGTCGAGGCAGACGGGGGTGCCCGCGGTAATCCGGGTCCGGCCGGCTTCGGCGCGGTCGTCCGGGACGGCGACACCGAGTCGGTGCTCGCCGAGCGCAGCGGATCGCTCGGCGTCACGACCAATAACGTGGCGGAATACACCGGTCTGATCGAGGGCTTAGCCGCCGCGGCCGAACTGGGCGCGCGCGACGTGACCGTCCGGATGGACTCCAAGCTCGTGGTCGAGCAGATGTCCGGTCGGTGGCAGATCCGGCATGCCGGACTCCGGCCGCTCGCGGCGAGGGCGGCCGCGCTCGTATCCGGGTTCGACGCCGTACGGTTCGAGTGGGTGCCCCGGGAACGGAACAAGCACGCGGACGCGCTGGCGAACCGGGCGATGGACGATGCGGCCGGCGTCGTGAGCGACCGCGGCGCACCGGCCGAGCGAGCTACTCGGTCGTGGACGCTGCCCGAAGGCACGCCGACCCGCATGATCCTTGTCCGGCACGGACGGACGGCGTACACGGCCGAGGGTCGCTACTCGGGACGTGGCGACGTGCCACTGTCGGACGCGGGCGTGGCTGAGGCCGTCGCCGTGGCCGAGCGCGTCGATCGGCTCGTCCGCGGCCGGCCAGCGGATGGTCCGGCACCGTCGAGCGACGCCTCGGATCGCCCGTCGCTCGCCGCGATCATCACTTCACCACTGGTACGGTGCACCGCCTCGGCCGACGCCATCAACGCGCGATTCGGCGGTGACGTACCGATCCGGATCGAGCCCGATCTGATCGAATGCGACTTCGGCGCGTGGGAGGGTCGCACCTTCGCCGAGGTGGCCGAAGGCTGGCCCGATCAGATGCAGCGGTGGCTGGATTCACCGGCGGTCGCTCCGCCGAACGGTGAGTCGTTCCGTACGGTGGCGACCCGGGTGCGCCGCGTCGCGGTCGGTCTGCGGGCGGCGTACCCGTCTCAAACGATTGTGGTCGTTTCGCACGTGACACCGATCAAGGTGCTGTTGCGCGACGCGCTCGCCGCGGGCGACGCCTTCCTGTATCGCCTGCACCTGGACCCGGCTGGATTGTCGATCGTCGACTCGTGGCCCGATGGCGGTGTGTCGGTGCGTACGGTCAACGACACGGGCCACCTCTAACAGGTGATTTCCGGGCCGGAGAAGCCCGGTTACGCGTCGACGATCCCGTGGCATTTGATCCGTCTATGTGGCCTAGATGCGGAAACGTCCCAAGGCTTGGCACGTTCGGTTACTCATGCCGGCTGTGTGCGTGTCGACTTGGTCTCGACCCTCGCCTACCATCGGATCCCGTTGCTGCGTTGTGGTGACCTGTCGCTTCGCGGCGATCGCTGCACGTCGGGGTGACTGTCGCCTCGCGTCTTTCACCGACCGGTGGTGGCGCGTCGCACGATCCAGGGAGACGACGTTGACAAGCTCCTTTGACGACCGCCCCGACGAGGCCGGCGGCGTGGGACGGGTCTCGACACAGGTGATGACGGTGAGCCCGCCGGCGTCCGCACCGCCTTACCCGACCGGAGCGGAGGCGAAGCAGAAGAACAGCTTCGCGCTCGCCGGCCTGGTGCTCGGCATCCTGCCGTTGCCGCCGTTCGGGATCGTCTTCAGCGTGCTGGGCATCATCCGTGCGGCGAAGGTGAAGATCGGCATGACCATGTCGATCGTCGGACTCGTCCTATCCACCCTGTGGGCCGGTGGTGGCATTGCCGCCGTGTTCGTCACGCCCCACGTCATCAAGGCGAGCAATGCCGGATGTCAGGTGTTGGCGCGCTTCGACCGGGACTATCCGGCAACGAAGCTCGCGGCCGACCAAAGTGTGCCGGGGCAGTATCTGGCCGACTTGCAGGCCTACTCGGCCGCGCTTACGCGTGTCGCCGCGGTAGCGCGGCACGCCGAAGTCCGTACGGCCGCGCTGACCGAACTCTCCGACGTCGCCCTCCTACAGCAGTATCTCGGCCAGCAGGCGCAGCCGGATGCGGCGACACTCGCCAAGCAGAAGTCGGACAACGACGTGCTGCATACGGCATGTGGGGGCTTCTGACCGTCCACAACGGACGCTCGGTGACGAACGCTGCTATGTCCGGCTTGAAATCGGTCGTACAGACATGGTGCGGTCGGCCGTCCGGAGCGCTAGAGTGACCGATCAAGTCTTCCCAGCACAGCCGAGAGGGACACGTGTCGTATCCGTGGCGCGACCATGGCGACCGCATCCGTACGGAGGATTCCCCGTACGAACAGGGTGCACCCGAAATGGCGTGGGCCGGCGACGGTAACGATGCGTATTGGTATGACTCCGCACGGCCACGAATCGGTGGCGACAGCCTGCGGGTAGCGGACTCCGAGTCGACCGGGCGCCACAGTCTCGACGAATCGCGCACCGGGTCGCCGGCACCCTCTCATTCGTTCGCCGAACCGCTCTGGCCGCCGCAGCAGTGGGCCCAGCCGCGCTGGCCCGTGGGCGGTCCATTGTCGGGCGGTCAATCGTCGGGCGGTCAATACCGGGCCGGTCGATCATCGGTTGGTGAGGCCAACCCGTGGTCCGCATTCCCGGCCACGCCGCCGGTTGGACGCGTCCCGGACAGCCAGATATCCGGCGAGATCCGACCGGTCGTCGCCCGTTCGAGATCGGTGCGCGCGTCGGACGACCGCGACCGGGGCTCGAACATCGATGGCGTATCGATCGCCGGTAGCGGATCGAACTCAGCGGCGGCTGGTGCCCGGCCCTATGCGGCCCACCCGAACCACACAGATCCCGGTCGTGCGGCCCACGTAGCAACGGGACCGGCACGCTGGTCGACACCGCCACCGCGACCCGGTGCGCCCACGGGTCCACGGCACGCATCGGTGCCGCCGTACGCCCAACGATCCTCGCCACCGGCGCCCGCCTCCGCGCCACCCGGCCGACAGTGGTCGGCGCCGCCTCACGCCCAGCAGTCGACGCCGCCGTATGCGCAGCAGTCGATACCGCCATACGCGCAGCAGTCAGGGCCGCCCATGCCGGGGCGACCGGCGCCGCCACCTCGACGGGGATCGGGCCCGCACCGTCCCGACCTGGCGAACCGACCAATGTCCTCGCCGCCGCTCCCGCGTCGGATGCCGGGACAGAGTGCCCAGAACCCCGCGGCGCCCATGGGTCAGCGATCCGCGCCACCGTATGGGCAGCGGTCGGCACCGCCGATGCACCAGCAGTCGGCACCGCCCTATGCGCAGCGATTGGTTCCGCCGCCACAGCAGCGCTCCGCGCCGCCACAGCAGCGTTTCGCGCCGCCACAGCAGCGCTCCGCGGGGCCGTACCCGGAACATCGCACGACCACGACGGGTGGGCACGAACGTGTCAGCCGGCCGTACCAGCCGGCCACGTTCTTCGACGCGACCGCACCGGCTGACGCACCACCGGCGTCGTCCTCACGTCCTCCCGGCTACGCCGACGGCAAGCCTCGCCCCAACGGAGCGGCCGTGGCCGCGCTCGTCTTCGGCATCTTCGGCGGTTCCGTGCTCGCCATCGTTCTCGGATTCATCGGTCGTGCCCGGGCGAACGCCGTGGGTCGCGGGCGGGCGATGGCGACCACCGGTCTGATTCTCGGGGTGATCTGGCTCGCCGTGGAAGCCGGCGCCATCGCCGAGGCGACTCATCCATGGCTGCCCAGCACCGACAAACATCCGACGACATCGACGGCGACGGTGACGGATCCCGGATGCGCGCTGGTCGAAGGATCCGGCGCCGCCGCGACCATGGAAGCCGATGCGAAGGCCGGCAACGTGACCAAGCTCGTCACCGACTTCCACACCATGTCGAGCGAGATGACCGCGGCGCAGGCCAAGACGACCCGTCCGGCCGCGGCCGCCGCGATGAAGCAATTCGCTGCGGACCTGACCACCTATGCGGGGTCGCTCAGCAAGGGGCAGGCCTTCACACAGGCGGAAATCGACAAGTTCGTTGCCGATGCCGGCGCGGTCGATCGGGCCTGTTCTCCGTAGCGCGACAAGCCGAACCGGACCGGCCGAACCAGAGCAGCCGGCGCGACCGGCTACTGCTTGTACGTGCCGTCCGCGATGTCGGCCAGTTTCGGCAGCAACCACGGCGCGATGATCCGCTGGACGCCGGCCGGCGTGTAGTGCAAACCGTCACTGCGGATGCGGAGGTTGCCCAGAGTCCAGGTGAACTTGCCGTTCGGGCAGACCAACTTGTTCAGATTCAGGATCGTCACCGTACGCGGATGCTTCGCTTGCTCCTGAACCAGTAGTTTGTTCCACGCGTCGACCCGGGCCGGGTAGTCCTCCGGATAGAGGCTGCCGTCGGGTTTCTCCGCCCGGTGTGTGTACGCGGCGGTCAGTAATACAACCGCCGCGCCCTTCGAGCCAGCGATCGTGACCGCCTTGTCGAGCTGGCCGAGGAGGTACGCGTTGTACGCCGGGTCGCCCACGTGCTGGTAGGTGCCGTTCAGCTTTCGATCCATCAGCTCCCAGCGGTTGAGCTCGATCACCGACACATCCGGATTGTCTTTGTTGACGCCCTTCTGCCAGCGGCTCGGCCAATTCGTACAGCCGGGATAGTTGGTGTGCGGCGTGCCGAGCTCGAGGATGTCCGGCAGCGTCGCGATTCCGCAGCCTTCGATCGCTCGTACGCTCGTCCACAAGCCCGGATGTTTCGGCAGATACGTTCCGATGACCCAGGACACGGAGTCGCCGAAGAACGTGACCCGCGGCTCGCTGGCCGACGTGCCCTTCGGCCGGTCGGTACGGTCCATCGGGACGTACACGCCGGTGTTGGCCGCGGATGGCTGGGGCTTCGTCGAGGTGATGATGACCGGGGCCGCCGAAAGTGCCGGAGTCGGTGCCGGGATCGTGGTCAGCACGACGGCGAACGCTGTCGCGCCCATCGCGAGGACGGTCACGCCGACCGGCGCCCGGCGTGGCAGACGTCGCTGCACGAGACGGGTCAGTGCGCCACGCCGGATCGGCTGCTCGATGACGAAGAAGCTGATGATCGAGATCACGAGCGTCGCGGTCAGCCGGATGCCAAGCAGCGGCCATCGACCGAGGCCGGTCCGGTCGCCCGTGACGAATTCGAACACCGGCCAGTGCCACAGATACACCCCGTACGAGATGCGGCCCAGCCAGACGAGCGGCGCGAGCCCGAGCAGTCGCGCGGTCGGCGAGTCGGGGCTGACGACGGCGTGCGCGATGATCAGCGCGGTGGCGATCGCGATTGCGGCCAGACCGCCGCGGTAGAGCCAGCCATCGCTGTCGCCGGCGTAATGCCACATCCACAGCGTTGTCACAGCGCCGACGATCGCCAGCGCGCCCAACACCATGTGCCTCGCCGGTCCGCGGTGGCGGGGCGCCGGTCGGTTGCTGGTCGGCGCGAGGATCGCGGCCAGCGCCGCGCCGATTAGCAGCGCCTGGGCCCGCGTGTCGGTGCCGTAATAGTCGCGGCTGATCGAGGTGGGGGAGTAGAGCGCCGCGGCCAGCACGGCCGAGCCGACGGCGCCAGCACCGCACACAGCCAGCAGCACCCAGCGGGTACGGCGGGCGGCCAGCCAGGCCAGCAGGCCGGCGATGAGGAGCGGCCAAATCACGTAGAACTGTTCTTCGATGCCCAGCGACCACGTGTGCTGCAACGGCGACGGAGTGGCCGTGGCCGCGACGTATCCGGTGCCGCGCCAGATCATCCGCCAATTCGCTACGTACGCGATCGCCGCGAGACCATCGCCCCGCAACAGCCTGAGGTCATCGCTGTCGAGCAAGAAGTGACCGACGACGGCCGTCGCGAGCAGCATGGCAAGCAGCGCCGGCATCAACCGGCGCGCTCGCCGGGCCCAGAATCGGCTCAGCTTGATATGACCGTGGTTCACGTGCTCGGCGAGCAA
Source organism: Micromonosporaceae bacterium (assembly GCA_035643815.1). GTDB lineage: Bacteria > Actinomycetota > Actinomycetes > Mycobacteriales > Micromonosporaceae > DASQPR01. The sequence continues at coordinate 9,566 of DASQPR010000687.1, forward strand.
CAGCGACGTGATGAGGAAGCCGGAGAGCACAAAGAACGCATCGACGCCGAGGAAGCCGCCGTTGATGCCGCCGACGCCGGCGTGGAACAGCACGACCGACAGCACGGCGAAGGCGCGGAGGCCGTCAAGTGCCGGGCTGTAGCCGAACGCGGTAGGCGAATGGTCCGAGGAGTTTCTCAAGGTCATTTAGTGGTACTCCGCTGAGATTTGTCCTGCCCCCGATTGACCT
>DASQPR010000688.1:0-3661 GCA_035643815.1 Micromonosporaceae bacterium
CCCGGCGTGTCACCGCGAGCGACCGCTTGCGTACCACTGATGGTCCGCGACATTCGAGACATGACTTCGACTCCTGCGATCCTGGCCGGAGGTGCGCCACTCGGCGCGCCGCCACCGCCACCCTCGGCGTTATCGGACCGGTCGACCGATCCGGACCGCGCTTGGGCAGAGCGTTGGGCGCTCAGCGGACATTCCTGGGTCTCGATGCCCTCGTGTCGGATTCACCTGGGCTCGATCCCGGCACGACCCCGTTCGTCGCCGGTCGGCTCGCCTCCGCGGCCGCCGCTTGCGCGTTCGCCTGTTCGGCGATCTCGCGCGGAAGGCGCAACGGCAAGACCTCCAGCACCGGCATCGCGTCGCGACCGCGATCGACAACCAGACCGTGGAAACTGTCAACGAGCAGCGGAGATGCCTTCGGGTCGAGCGCCACCGGACCCTGGAAGATCGCTCGGAGCAGCCATCTCGGGCCCTCCACGCCGACGAAGCGCAGTTGAACCGCGCCCTCCGGTGTCGTGACCCGGGCTCGCAACTCGGTCCCGTACTCTCCGCCGCGGATCTCCTCGGCCGATGCGCCGCCGGCGCTCAATTCCTTGCGGATGTTGGCGCGGGCCTCGTCCCAGATGCTTTCGGTGCGGGGCGCGGCCAGCACGGAGAGCATCAAGGCGTTCTCGGCGTCCATGAGCGCCACCTGCTGGATGACGCCCTCCTCGTTGGCCTGCACGCGGACCGAGACCCCGTCCACGATCGGGATGTGGAGGCTACCGAGGTTGAGGCGTTCGACGTCGTCGGGAGCCTCGGAAATGTCGTACGGACCGGTCGCCTCGGTCAGCTCCTCGTCGGCCGACTCATCGACGCCGGCGGGATCGACGGACTGTGCCCGCCTCGTGCCGCGATCGGCCCGATCCGCTGCGGCCGAGGAGCGGCGCGGCTCCTTCGCGTGCCGTCCACTCCCGCGATCTCGCGAGAAGATCACCGCTGTGCCTCGCATCCTTCGTGCCCGGGGCCTGCCCCGACCTCTTGCGCCGAGCGACCATCGTGTCCGGAACACCGCCGGCCCGACGCACCGGCTCGTCCGCGCACCGCCGGGCGTCACTCTAGCCGAGCAGTCCGGCGTGCCCACCGGTCGATCCATGGCGACCCGCGCCGCGCGCCGTCTCGCCCAGAACCTCGACGCGGTGAAAGTGTGCGCGCTCGACGCGCTGCACGACAAGTTGGGCAATCCGGTCGCCCCGAGCAATGTGCGCGACGGCCGCGGCATCGTGGTTGACCAGGATCACCATGATCTCGCCGCGGTAGCCGGAGTCGATCGTCCCGGGAGCGTTCAGCACGGTGACGCCGAGCTTGGCCGCGAGCCCGGAACGGGGATGAACCAGCCCGACGTAGCCGTCCGGCAGCTCGATCGCGACACCGGTCGGCACGATGGCCCGCTCGCCTGGCTTGATGTCGGCCGGCGATGCGGCATACAGATCGGCCCCCGCGTCGCCCGCATGGGCATAGCCCGGCAGGGGTAGGTCCGGGTCCAGCTGAGCGACCGGGATGGAAAGCGGCGTTGTCTCGTCCACGTACGGCTCCTCCTGGCTAGGCCGACCTGGCCGACGCGAGGCCGACCTGGCCGACATGCTCGCATGCATCGCGAGCGACCGCCGAGCGGCCACGGGGGCCAATCGCCGAGCGGCCGCGGGAGGCAACCGTGGCCACGGGAGGCAACCGCCGAGCGGCCGCGGGAGGCAACCGGACGAGCCCCGGCCGCGGTGGCATACGCTCGCGGGGTGGCACAGGATTCCGGGACCACGGCCGGCCGAGCGCAACCGCCGGTCGAGCCCGACGTACGCGATGCCGGCGTCGCCGTTTATCGCGAACGCCTGACGGTGCCGTGGTGGAGCTGGCCGTTGGCCCTCGCGCTGGCCGCGTTCCTGGCCGCCGAGGTGTTCCTGGGCGCACCGACGGCGCTGGTTTGGGTGCCGTACGCGATCCTGCTACCGGCGACCGCCTGGGGCCTGCTGGCACTCGGGCGGATCGTGGTACGAGTGGCCGACGGCGAACTGTACGTGGACGACGCGCACATCGGGCTGGCGTACATCACCGAGGTCAACGTTCTCGATCCGGAGGCGAAGCGGGCGCTGCTCGGTCCGGTCGCATCGCGGTACGCGTTCATCGTGCAGCGGCCGTGGATCACCGGCGCGCTACGGATCGTCATCGACGATCCTGCGGATCCGACGCCGTACTGGATCGTCAGCTCCCGGCGACCGACGAAGCTCGCCGCCGCGATCATCGCGGCCCGCGACGCAATCGCCGCCGGACCCAGCCAGACGGACCAAACCTAGTCGCCGAACCATCTCGTTACCGGGACCCGCCTCGCTGCCAGGCGCCAACCGAACGCGCCAAACGCCACCGAACGCGCCAAGCGCCAACCGACGGCGCCGGGCGGGGCCGAAGGCGGCGTCGCGAGGCCAGCGACTTTACCGGCCGTCGATGATTTTGTGCCGCTTATCGCCGCGCAGGTCCTTGCGGATCTCGTCGGCGAGCGACAGCGTCGCCCGGCGGTTGAGGTAACTGGCGACCGCGGCGCCGGTGAGCATCGGTCCGTAACTCGTGAGATTGCGCCCGAAGCGTCGCAGCAGCCGGTCGCGCATCTCGCGGCGAGCGGCCGTGCTGAGCACCGCCGCCACGCCGATGCCCGGCATCATCGGGTTGACGCCACGGCGATGGGCCCACGCGGCCATGAGACCGACTCCGCGCTGCGTCACCGAGCCGGGTATCGGCACTCCGTAGACCTCGTGCAGTTCGCCGATCAGTTTGATCTCCACCGTTACGACCGCGACCGTCTCGGCGGCGAGCAACACCGGCGCGGTGAGGAGTGTCGGCGTCGCCACCCATTCGACCGCGGCGACGCCACCACCGGCCGCGCCGATCGCCGCGGCCGATCGCGCCGCGTTGCGGACAAGCCGGTCGGCGATCTCGTCGTCGGTCATGCCCGGGAAGTGTTGGCGTAGCGTTTCGCGCGACCGGATCGGCAGGTGCGGCACGATATCGCCGACGGCATCCGCCACCCATCGCATGGCTGCCCTCGGCTTGAACGTGTCCGAGACGCCGCGACGGCGCAATTCGCCGGCGAGACGGCCGAGCAGTCGCCGGCGTTCGCTGGCATCGAGATCGGATTCCGCTAGTTGCGTAATCGATCCGGCCATCGCCGCCGCGTCCGGCACCGGCACCCCCGCGTCCGACACCGCCGCGTCCGGCACCGAAGCGTCCGGCACCGCTGCGGGCGGCACAGCCGCGGGCGCGGCAGGTGGGGTCATGAGCCGTTCGGTCGCGGCCGGATTGGCGGCGGGCATGGAAGAGCCCGTGTCCGGCTGCGAGCCGGACACGGGCGTCATGTCGTCGTCAGAGTGCATCGCCGCGGCCTCCTCGAGCTTGATGCGCCTCACTGCTGTCGCTACGGCAGCGTCACAGCGCCTCGTGGCTAATCGTCCGGTCGACGTCGCCGGCCGGGACGGTCTAGTTACCTTCCCCGGCACCGACGTGGTCAACCGTACGACGGCGATGCTTGCCCGACGGATTTGTCAGGCACATTCCTTACAGATGAGCTCACCGTTCTTCTCGACTGCAAGCTGGCTGCGGTGATGCACCAGGAAGCAGCGAGAGCAGCGGAACTCATCCT
>DASQPR010000689.1:0-3623 GCA_035643815.1 Micromonosporaceae bacterium
CGTGGATCATGATTTGCCGCGCATCGTCATCGTCGTCGACGGCCCACAGACCGATTGCTACACGGCGCTCGGCACCCTGCATGCTATGTGGCGGCCGGTGCCGGGCCGCTTCAAGGACTTCATCGCCTCGCCGAAGAACAACCTTTATCGGTCGCTGCACACCACCGTGCTCGGCCCCGGCGATCACCCGGTCGAAGTCCTCATCCGCACCGAGGCGATGCACCACGCGGCCGAATTCGGCATCGCGGCCAACTTCCGGGACCCGCAGGCCGCCGCTCGGCTCGCGCCACCGGCGCGCGCCGAACAGCTCGCTTGGTTGCACCGGGTGCTTGACTGGCAGGAGACGGTCGACGACGCGGCCAAATTCCTCGACGCGTTGCGGTGCGAGATCGGCGAACAGCAGATCCACGTGTTCACCGAGGAGGGTCAGGCGGTCCTGTTGCCGACCGGTGCGACGCCGGTTGACCTCGCCTACACGGTCGATCCCAATCTCGGCCACGCCTGTGTGGGCGCATCCATCAACGGCCGCCTCGTTCCGCTGTCGTCGCTGCTGGACGAGGGCGACGTCGTGGAGATCATCACCCGCGGTAACTCGGGCACGCTCGGGGGTGGCCCCGGTCCCGCCCGCGAGTGGCTGGACTTCGTCCGGTCGCCGCAGGCGCGTCTGGAAATCAACCGGTGGTTCGCGACGCCGGAGCCGGTCGCTACCGTCGAGCAACGCATGCGTCTCGGCCGGGCCACGATCGGTCTGGCGCTGCACGAGCAGGGTCGACGGCTCGCGAACGAGCGGCCGCTGCGTGACCTCGCATCGGATCTCGGCTACCCCGATGTCGGTGCTCTGCTCGTCGCGGTGGCCGACCATCGGCTGGCCGCGGCCGAGGTGGCGCACCGATTGGTCGCCATCGTCGACCGGCCGATCTGACGCAAAGATCGGTGACGGAGCCGGCGTCGCACGCATTCGTCCGGCCCTGGGCCGATAGGGTGTTGCCCCATGACCGTTCGTGCCCGGCTGCGCGCCGTTGCCTACCGGGCCGCATACCGGCTGCCCGGATCCGTACGCCGCCGGCTGGTCAGGATCGCCATGCCGACGTACATCATCGGGGCCGTCGTCGTCGTACGTGACTCGACGGCACCGGAGCCCGGACGGATCTTGCTGATCCGGCAGCCGCCCGGGCACGGCTGGTCGATCCCGGGTGGTCTGATGGATCGAGGCGAGATCCCGATCGAAGCGGCCGCCCGGGAGCTCAATGAAGAGGTCGGCATCGCCGTCGACGTCGACGACCTCGTCCCGCTCACGCCGAGCGCTCTTGTCCACGTCGATGGGCGCTGGGTCGATTGTGTCTTCGAGGCACGGGTGCCGCCGGATACGCGAGTGACCGTCGCCGGCGGTGAAGTGATCGAGGCAGCGTGGTATCGGCTCGATGCGTTGCCGCCCCTCACTGTGCCGACCGCGCGACTGCTCGGCCGCTACGGCATCGGCCCGTACGTCGACTACCCGGAGGCGCTCATCTAGTGCCCGACGTAGCGCCCGATCCCGGCCTCGCACCCGCGTCCGCAACCCGGCACGACCGGAGCGAAATCTGTGCTGTCGTGCTCGCCGCCGGCGAGGGCCGACGGCTTCGGCCGCTGACCCGTGACACGCCCAAGGCGCTGTGTCCGGTGGGCAACGTGCCGTTGCTGGATCGGGCGCTGGCGGCGGTGGCGTCGCTCGGGTTCGTCGGACCGGACGTCGTCGCGGTCAATGCCTGGTATCGCCCCGACCAGATCATCCACGCCGTCGGTTCGCGCGCCCACATGTCGCTGGAGACCGGTGACGAGCCGCTCGGCAGTGGCGGTGGTATCGGCGCCCTCAACGACTGGATCGCCGGGCGCCGCGTGCTGGTCGGCAACGCTGACGCCTATCTCGACGGCGGCGACCTCACACCGCTACTCGACGAGTGGGCCGGCGACCACGTACGGATTCTGGGTGTCCCGGCCGGTCGGCATCGAGCCGAGTTCGGACCGTACCGGTTCGCCGGGTTCAGCCTGCTCCCGGCCGACCGGGTCGCCGCCTTGCCGGCGGAGCCGTGCGACCTGGTACGGGCCGTGTGGCGCCCGGCCGAGGCGGCCGACGAGCTGCGCGTCGTCGACTATGGCGGCACGTACATCGACTCGGGCACGGCCGCGGACTATCTCGCCGCCAACCTGCACGAGGCCCGGAACGCGGAAGGCGGCAGCCTCATCGACGAGACCGCGGCGGTCTCGGGCGCGGCGACGCACTCGATCGTTGGGGCCGGCGCCGTCGTGTCCGGGTCCATCGAACGTACGGTCGTGTGGCCCGGCTCTTTCGTCGCGGCGGGTGAGCGGCTCATCGATGCCATCCGCTACGGCGGCGGCGAGACTGTGCACGCCCGCGCGGCCGAACCGTCCGATGAGCAAGCACCGGATGCGCGAAGACCGCCGGCCGGCGACTAGCATGAGCCGAACCTCCATCACACGCCCAGGAGTGCTCTGGTGATCACCGCGATCGTCCTCATCGACTGCGCCAACGATGCGATCCCCGAACTCGCCGAGACACTGGCGGGCCTGTCCGGAGTCAGCGAGGTCTACTCGGTCGCCGGCGGCGTGGATCTGATCGCCATCGTGCGCGTGCGCGAATTCGACCAGATTGCCGAAGTCATCGCGAACGGCATCTCCAAGGTGCCGGGTGTGGTCAACACCGACACGCACATCGCGTTCCGGGCCTACTCCCAGCACGACCTCGAGGAAGCGTTCTCGATCGGCTTCGGCAGCGAGTAGCCGCGCCCGAGTGCATCGCCGAGGCCGGGCCTCGGCTCACGCGGAATCCGCCATGATCCACCGCGGTGAACGATTACCGCCGCCGGCGCGGCCTCAATCGTCCATCGCGGTGGATCTTGCCCCGGTAGGGCTGGTCAACCGGCCTAGATGTAGCGCCCGAACCATTCGAGGATCGCGTCGAAACGGGCGATCCGGTGCGACGGCAGGCCACCGCGCGACAGCTCGTGGCCCTCGCCCGGGAAGACCAGCATCTCGGCCGGGACGCCGCGCTGGCGCAGCGCCACGTACAGGCGCTGACCCTGCTCAATCGGGCAGCGCCAGTCCTGTTCGGAGTGGATGATCAACATCGGGATCTTGATGTCGTCGACGTACGTCAACGGCGACTGCCGCTGCTGCTGCGCGATGTCGGTGCCGTAGAGGTCGTTGCCGAAGAACCACCCGATGTCCGACGAGCCGGTGAAGCTGTCGATCGCGTTGACCGCGCGCTCGGAGATCGCCGCCTTGAAGCGGTGCCCCTCGTGCGCGGCGAGCCACGTCGTCATGAAGCCGCCATGGGACCCACCGAGCACGCCCATCCGTGAGCGGTCGAGGTCGGAGTTTGCTGCGAGTGTCGCGTCCAGGATCGCCATCAGGTCGATGGTGGACACCTCACCGACGTTGCCGATCACCGCACGACCGTGCGCCTGGCCGTAACCCGACGAGCCACGCGGGTTCGTGTAGAGCACGGCGTAGCCGGCGCCCGCGTACACCTGGGCCTCGTCGAAGAGCTGCCAACCGTACTGTGTGAATGGCCCACCGTGGATCATGAGCAACAGCGGGTGCGGCCCATCGCCGTCCGGCCGCAC
>DASQPR010000690.1:0-5239 GCA_035643815.1 Micromonosporaceae bacterium
CGGTGGCGCGATCCGCGGTGCCAAGCCGAACGCCAGGGCGAGTCCAACGGCGACCTGAGCCCAGAGCAAGCCGGCGTCCACCGGATCAAGACCACCTGGCGCGCCTCGGGCGGCGACTCGGGCGAACGGTCCACTGAGCACCGCACCGAGGTCGAGCATGGGCTGCTGCGAGGCGACGGTCGCGACCACCGCGACGACCCCGACAGCGCACCATCCGAGGCTCCGACGTACGCCGTGACCGGGGCGCCAGCGGACGAACGCGACCAGCACGACAACGAGCGCCGGTTGGACGAAGAATGACGGGAACGGCCAATAGAGCGCGCGTCGGACAGCGTCTCCATCGACGACGCCGACGAGAAACACTGCCGCGTAGATCGCGAGGAACATTCCGACCGCGGGGCGGGGCATCGTCGTCCGTCGGCTCGCCCATGCGGCGACAAATGCGGTCGCGGCCAGAAGCGCGGCCACGCCCACGCTCGCGAGCGACAGCAGGGCTGGCGGCGATGTCGGCCCGGTGGCGCCGAACGCGTTCGGGATCCACGCGTGGTTGGCGAAGATGTCGCTGACCGAAATCGTGGTCGGCGCCGCCAATGCGCCGACGACAGCGACGCTGCCGAGCACGCCGCGGCCGGATGCCGGAGACGTCGCGGGTCCGGGTATGCGTCCGCTCACCCACCAGGCGGCCGCCGCGGCCATCACACCACCCGCCGCCAACCCGGTCGCGGCGCCAGCACCGGCCCACCCGTTCCGAACGGCGACTGCATCGATGGCGAGCAACGTTGCTGCCAGGCCAATCGTGGGCAGCGTTACGCGTCCCCGACCGACCGAGCACATGACGACTCCGAGCACGACGAGCAATATCGCGGCGAACTGCACCTGCAACGCATCGGACCGGAAGATGTTGTCGGGCTGCGCTACGCCGAGCGTCGTGGCACCGGCCCAGACGCCAAGACCCACGACGGTCGTGGTGAGGGCAAACGAGCGCGGGCCCCGAGGGAGCCAGCGCTCGACCGCATCCTGATCAGGCATCGCGCTTGGCGCCGCCGAATCGGCCGCGGTCGCCGGCTGCGGTCGATCGCGAAGTCCGAACACGACGACAAACGCCGAGACCATCAACAGCGGTACGGCGACCTCGGCGCATATCGGCAACAGCAGATTCAGCGCGGGGAAGGCCCGGTCGCTGCCGATGGACCCGTTGCCGATCCGAGTCGTGCCGGCCGGGATCAGTGGTCCGATGCCGGAGAACCCATCCGGCAGGTACGACAGCGGGAACCACAGCAGTCCCGAGCCGCGACCGATGTGCAGCGTCCCGGCGGCGCGTACGGATGCGAGGAACGCAGCGACGTCCGTCGCGAGAAGTGCACCGAGACCGGTCACTACCCACGCGGTCGTACGCCGTCGGGCGGCTGCCATCCGGCGTCCGGCAGCGACCGCGACGATCATCACGATCGTCCATGCACCGATGGCCGCGGCTCCCTGTGCCCGGATGAGTTCAAACGTCGGCCCGTAGCCGTTGCCAGCGTGGCGGGCGAGGTAGACGAGATAACTTGCGAGCGCAAGTGGGACGACCAGCAAAATCGAGCGTTGGATCACGGGGGCACCACCCGGTGGGCCTAGTCCGACCGCACCTCCAAAACGCCTCGCGGTGAACACAGCGACCAGCCCAACAATCGCGAGCCCGAGGACGTCCGTACCGACATGGGCGGTGACGTACCACCACGTAGCCGGCTCGACGTCGTAGCGATTGCGGGTGACGAGCTGGTTCGCCAGGTCTCCCATGCCGCTGGCGACGAACACGGCGAGCACGGCGACGCCAAGAGAGAGAACAAGTTGGCGGGCAACGCCCGCGAGCGCCGTCCCCGCTCGCTTCCAGCCGTGACTTAACGAGGTCCGCGGTTCGGTGGTCGGAGAGCAGGCGAGGCTCAACGCAAACGCGACCTGACGCCAGATCCGCTTACTGGGGCTGATATGCGGGCGGGCCCGGAGCGTTGCGAGTTCGGCGCGCCATTCGCGCAGCAGCGAATCGGCCATGTCGGCCGGCCAGCGGCGCGCGGCGCGGCGTACCAGTGCGTCGGTAAGGCGGTCGAGAGCGTTCACGCCTCACGCACCTTGCCCACGACGCCGATCGCGCGGGACAGGTGTTGGTGCAGCGCGGCGAGCTCGCGGCGCGCGGCGATCATGCCATCAGCAGTGAGGCGGTAGTACCGGCGGCTCGGGCGGCCTTCGGCGACAGGATCGATGTCTTCCCAATCCGCGCGCACCCAACCCGCGCGCTCTAGACGCATCAGCATGGGGTAGAGAGTGCCGCTGGCCAGCGAGGTGTCTCGCATGAGATCGAGGCCGTAGCGCTCGGCCTCCGGGTCGGTGAGGAAGGCGGCGACGACCTTGGCGAGCGCGGTCGTCATGCGAAGGTCTTGGACCATAGTCGCTAAACTACATAGGGTTCCCTCGCGCCGTCTACCCGGGCCTAGATCTGGCCCGCGGCGATGGCACGGGACTTGCTGCGGCCTAGCCCGGCACGACGTCCGCTGTTGCGGTCGTGATTCCGCCGCGTCCGTGTTACGTCGGTCGGTTCTGCTTCGTCACTGCTATGACGGATACGGACGGAGGAACGTACCAGTGGATGAGCACGATGTTCTGGCGGAACGGTTCGAGGCGAATCGCGGGCATCTTCGCGCGGTGGCGTACCGGATGCTCGGCTCGCTGAACGAAGCCGATGACGCCGTACAGGAGGCGTGGCTCCGGCTCAGCCGCACCGACACGAGCGACGTGGCCAACCTGCGCGGATGGCTCACGACCGTCGTCGGGCGGGTGTGCCTGGACATGCTGCGTTCACGGACGTCGCGGCGGGAGGAGCCACTCGACGCGTACGTCCCTGATCCGATCGTCGGCCCGGCGACCGGGAGCGATCCGGAGCAGCAGGCCGTCCTGGCCGACTCGGTCGGGCTCGCGTTGCTCGTAGTCCTGGAAACTCTCGCTCCGGCCGAGCGGCTGGCGTTCGTCCTGCACGACATGTTCGCGATTCCCTTCGACGAGATCGGGCCGATCGTGGATCGCTCGCCGGACGCCGCGAAGATGCTCGCCAGCCGGGCCCGCCAGCGCATCCGCGGGGCGCCGACGACACCGGAGGGCGATCTGTCCCGCCAGCGTGAGGTCGTCAACGCATTCCTGGCCGCGTCGAGGACGGGCGACTTCGCCGCGCTCGTCGCTGTCCTCGATCCCGATGTCACGCTGCGAGCGGATATCGGCGTCCTGCCGGGCACCACACCGAGGCTCGTGCGCGGTGCGCAAGCCGTCGCCAAGCAGGCCCTGATGTTCGCGCGATTCTCCCGCGAAGGCGACTCGCGTCCGGCCTTGGTCAACGGCAGCATCGGATTGGTCACCGCACCCGGCGGGGTGGTGAGTGCGGTCATGGGACTCACGATCGTCGACGGACGCATCGTTGAGATTGACGTCCTCGCCGACCCGGAGCGATTGGCGCGCCTTGACCTTGCTTCGCTGGACCGCTGAGCGAATCACCGACGAAGGGCGCTCGATCAGGGCTCGTACGTACTCGGTGCGGTTGAACTCCATCCTAGGATGCCGTACAGCATGTGACCTTCGGTCACCAACCACCACCAACAACGCGCCGCTACGCGGCCACCTCACCAAAGAACAAAAACGACCGCCCGAGATGTCTCGGGCGGTCGCTCTATTGTCTGGATCGTTTGGTGCGCGGGTCCAACGCCGGCCGAAGCGGCGGGGACTCACGCGTCGACAGTGGTGGCTTCCGCCGTCTCAGTCGCTTCGGCCGCCTCCGCGGCTTCGGCGGCGAGCTTCTTGCGCCACCAGTCCTGGCCTGACGCGGAGAGCGTGTCGATCGGGTCGTAATACTCGTAGCGGCGGGCGAGCGCCTCGGGGTCGTCCGCTTCGATCGACGTCCGGTAATTCTTCGTCCAATACGAGATGCCGCGCTCTCGGTCGTATTCGGCGAGCATGTGCACCCAGCGTTTGCCGACGAACGGCACGTCGCAGATGATTCGCGGCGTCGCGTAGCCCGGCAGATAGCCCATCATGTCGTGCTGCAGTTGCTGGGCATCGGCAACCGACACGCGCCAGTGCTCGGCGTTGGGGATCATGTCGCACATGTAGAAGTAGTACGGCAGGATCGACGCCTCGCCCTGCAGCGCGAAGCACAGGTCCAGCAGGGCCGGGGTCGTCGCGTTCACGCCACGCATCAGCACGCCTTGGTTGCGGACATCCCGGACGCCGACATCGAGCGCGGTCCGGGCCGCCTTGGCGACCAGTGGAGTCACCGAGTTCGCATGGTTGATGTGCGTATGGATCGCGAGGTTTACGCCTTGCGAATGTGCGCGGTCGGCGACGCGGCCGAGGCCCTCGACGATCTCGGGCTGCAGCCAGTGCTGCGGCACGGCGGCCAGCGCTTTCGTGGCGAGCCGGATGTCGCGGATGTTGTCGATCTCCAACAGTCGCGTGAGGAACGACTCGAGTTGCTTCCACGGCACGTTGGCGACGTCACCGCCGGAGACGACCACATCCCGTACGCCGGGGGAGCGGCGCAGGTACGCGATCATCGCGTCGTAGCGGTCGACCGGCTTGAGCGTGAGCTTGAGCTTGTCCACCTGCGGAGTCGAGTTGCCGACCAGGTCCATCCGGGTGCAGTGACCGCAGTATTGCGGGCAGGTCGAGATGAGTTCGGCCAGCACCTTGGTCGGGTAGCGGTGGGTCAGACCCTCGGCTACCCACATGTCGTGCTCGTGCAACGAGTCGCGCGTCGAGTACGGATGGCTGGGCCAGTCCGTACGGCGGTCGGACGCGACCGGGACCATGTAGCGCCGAATCGGGTCGGCGTAGAACGAGGCGGTGTCCGGCACCTGGTGTGGAACCATCGTGTTGAGCATCTGCGGCGGCAGGAGCATCGACATCGTCGCGAACCGCTGCTGGTCGGCATCGAGGTCGGCGTAGAACTCCTCGCCGACAGTGTCACCCAGCACTCCGCGGAGTTGCTTGATGTTCTTCACGCAGTTCACGCGCTGCCATTGCGCGGACTCCCACTGCTCGGCGGTGACGTCGCGCCATCCCGGCAGTCGGGTCCAGTCCGGCTCGACCAGTTCACGCCGGCGGAATTCGTGTGGCTGTCCGGCGTGGACGACGGCCGGATCGGCGGTCGACGCATCCGCGGGCCCCTCGGCGGGAGCGGGGATGAACACGGTGTCAGTCACTCGCCCTCCTTCGGATA
>DASQPR010000691.1:0-5729 GCA_035643815.1 Micromonosporaceae bacterium
TCGCGGTCACCGGACAGGACGGGCCGAACGTGATCGATGACATCCCGCCATCCTCGGCCGGCCCGGGGCACGGCATGACGATCATCCGCGTCCTGGCGCCGGCCGCCGCCGACTACGTACGCGCGGCGCAGGACGACCCGAGCGTCGCCGGCGGCCTGCTGCAGGTCCATGTCGACGTGTGGGACGTCCGGATGGCGAGCTGACGCCGGCCTATTTCGTCGGCGTCGGGGTCGGACTTCGTGGCGGCGCCGGGCTGCCACTCGAATTCAGCGCCCTCTCGTAGGCCGCGGTCGCGTCGTTCAGCTCCTGCAGTGCCTGCCCCCAGTCCGCGAAGTTGCCATTCTTCTGGGCCTGCTGCAAGTGCTGCAGGGCGGCATTGATCTGGACGACAGCGGCGTTCAGCGCGGCCGCGTTCGGCGCCGACGGCGGCGGCGACGGCGCGCTCGGTGTGGGCGTCGCGGAGGCCGACGGCGGCGGATTCGTCGGAGGGACCGGTGTTGTTGTTGTCGGCGGGGCGCCGTTCGCCGCCTGCTTCAACAGGTCGGTGATGCCGGACGTGATGTCGTCGTCGAACGCCACGTAGCCGCCATAGCTCAGCAGCACCTTGTGCATGAGCGGATAGGAATTCGGCCCCGTCGATCTGATGTAGACCGGCTCCACGTACAGGATGCCCTTGTCGATCGGCAACGACAGCAGGTTGCCATACACGACCCGGGAGTTGGTCGAGATGAAGGACAACGCCGAACGTACGGTCGGGTCGTTCTGCATCTTCTGCTGCACCTGCGTCGGCCCGGGCACCTGGGTGGTCTGCAGGATATTCAGCTGGGGATTGTCGTTGGCGTCGTAGTAGCCCGTCATGAGTGCGGACAGGTTCGGCTGCGTGCGCAGAGTCATCGCGGCGGTGAGCTGGAACGTCGGCCCGCTCTGGTCGGGAAGCTGCGCCAGCACGTAATACGGCGGCTGGCTCAGGCCCGACGTATCGTCGGCCGGATCATTCGGGACCTGCCAGAAGTCCTGACCGGAGAAGAAGTCCTGCGGGTTCGTCACGTGGTAACGCGTCAGCAGGTTGCGCTGCACCTTGAACTGGTCTTCCGGGTAGCGGAAGTGCTCGGAGAGCGCAGCCGGGATCGCCGACTCCGGCTTGACGAGGTTGCCGCCGAACGCTTTGTTCCACGCATCGAGGATTGGGTCGTTGGCGCCGAACTTGTAGAGCGTGACGGTGCCGTTGTAGGCGTCGACTGTAGCCTTGACCGAGTTACGCAGGTAGTTGATCGTCTGATCGGATTGGCGGGCAACACCCGTCCCGACCTGGGCGTCGCTCGTCGCCGTCCGCAAGTCAACCTGGTTGGAGTAGGGGTAGGTCGACGCGGTCGTGTATCCGTCGAGGACCCAGACGATCCGGTTGTTGACCACGGCCGGGTATGGATCGCCGTCGATCGTCAGGAACGGCGCGACCTTTTCGACACGCTGCCGCGGGTCGCGGTTGTAGAGCACCTTCGAGTCGGCGTTGAACACACCGGAAATCAGGAAGTTGGGCTCCTTGAACTTCCAGCCGTAGAGCAGCCGTCGCCAGTAGGAAGCCACCGACACGCCACCAGTGCCGCTATAGGTCACGTACTGGTCGGAGCCGCTGTTGGTCGGACCGCCGTACTCGCGCGGAGACGAGCCGGCCGGCTGCCCGACAACGGCATAGGAGCCCATGCCCTCGCCGTAGTAGATGCCCGGCGTGTCGACCGGGAACTGGCTCGTGTCGGAGAAGCACGGTTGGCTCGCCTGGTCCTGGTTCGATGAACTGGTGTTGAGCACGCCGCACGTCTTGTTCGCCGGCGCCGCGACAAACCCGTACCCGTGTGTGGAGATCGTATGGGCGTTCTGCCAGTTCCACGTCTGTCCGGCCGGGCTGTTGTAGTCGATCTCACGAATGCCCACGACGTATTCCTGTGTCGTCCGCTTTCCCGTTGAGGCGGTCGTCGTGTATCGATCGACGTCGAGCTTCTGGCCGAAGTCGTAGAAGCCGCGCGCGCGCTCGAGTTGCGTATAGGTGTCCGCGACAACGGCCGGGTCCAGTAGCCGGATGTTCGGCACCGTGCCGGGGTCGTCGGCAAGCTGAGGAGGCGGGATCTGGTTAGTGGCCGGATACTGGGTGGTCTGGATCTTGTCGAGTCCGAACGCCGTACGGGTCGCGTCGATACTTCGCGAAATGTAGGTCAGTTCCTTGCTCGGCAGGTTCGGGTTGACCACGAAGTGCTGCACGACGAAGGGGTAGATGCCGCCGATCGCGATCGCCGAGATGACCAACAGGCCGATCGCCATACCCGGCCAGACAAGATTGCGAATGAACGCGTTCGAGAAGACCAGCACGGCGACGGCGACGATCACCGAGATCCAGGCCAGGATCGTCTTGGCCGGCAGTAGCGCATTGATGTTGGCATAACCGGCGCCGGTCGAGTCGATGCTCGCGATGTGGTCCAGCAGCAGACCACGCTTGTCGAGCACGTACGCGATCGCCTTGAGCAGGATGAACACGGCCAGCAGCGTGGTGATCTGGGCTCGGGCGGCCGAGGTGATCCGGTCGCCGCGTCCCTGCAACCGCACGCCGCCAAAGATGTAGTGCATGGCAAGCGTGCCGATCAACGACAGCGTCATGGCGGCGAACCCGATGCCGAGCAGGTATCGCCAGAACGGGTAGTCGAAGACGTACCAGCCGATGTCGGTGCCGAATTGCGGATCCTTGATGCCGAACGACCCGCCGTTGACGAACAGCAGCCAAGTCTGCCAGTGCCCCTGCCCGGAGATTCCGCTGAACAGCCCGATCAGGCCGGAGGTGATGCCGATCCACCAGCCCATCCGACCGGAGAGCAGCATCCGGTAACGATCAAGTGCGTGCTGCTCGGCCGAGGTCGGGCGCAGCAACGGCCGCAGCCGGTACGCCAGGTACAGGTTGCCGGCCACGACGCCACCGATGACGATGCCGACCACGAAGAACATCACCACACGCGTCCACAGCATGGTGCTGAACACGCGCGAGTAGTGAACCTCGGCGAACCAGTAGCGATCGGTGAGGATGTTGACGAGCGCGCTCAGCAGAATGAGCGCGACGACGATGGTTGCGACGACGATCAGGATCAACCGACCGCGGCGTCCCATCCTCGGCACGGGCGAGCGAACTACCACAACTGCCGTCACCTCTCCGTCAACGCGCGCCGGTGCGCCCGTCTCACCGCGACACCACCCGCCGGGCTGGGACCCGACGTACGGTGATCTCCGCGCGTCATAGCCTACGAGGTCAACGCCGCACGAGCGTGACCCGGCCGGCGAGGTAGCCCGTACGCGTGCCTATTTCGTACACAACGGTGGCTGCTTCCCGTCTCGGAGATCGGCCAGTGCCGTGAGGGCATCGTTCACGCTCGTCACCTTGATGAGCTTGAGCCCGGCGACCGGACTGCCGAGTGCCTCGGCACAGTTATCGGCCGGTGCCAGAAAGTAGCGCGCGCCGGCCTGGTAGGCCGCGATCATCTTCTGCGGGATGCCGCCGATCGGGCCGACGTCGCCGTCGTTGTCCATCGTCCCGGTACCAGCGATGATCTTGCCGCCGGTCAGATCGGCCGGGTCGAGCTTGTCGATGATGCCAAGGGTGAACATCAAGCCGGCGCTCGGACCGCCGACATCCTGGAGCTTGATGGAGACCTTGATCGGCGACGGCTGATTCTGGGTGACCGCGACACCGATCTGCGGCTTACCGTCACTGCCGGCGACGCTCTTGACCGAGGTCAGTGCGGCCGTACCGGACCGCGTATAGCCGATCTGCAAGGTCGACCCGACCGGTTGAGCCTGGATGAACTCGCTCAGATCGTCGTTGGACAGCACCTTCTTGCCGTTCACCGACGTGATGACATCGCCCGATGCCAGATGGCCCTGGGCGGGCTTGCCGGCGTCGACCGATGTGACCGTGACGAGCACCGGATATCCCTCGTGCCGCAGCGCGACCGTCACCGCGGACGTCTGTGACTGCTTGAACTGGTCGGTCGACTCCCGATTGAGTTGCTGCTGCGACTCGCCCGGCGGGATCAGCACCTCGCGCGGCAGCACGGCGGCCTGATGGTTGAACCAACCGCGGACCACGTTGTAAGCCGTCATGTTGTCGATTTCGCCGATCGTCAACATGCGAAGCTGCCCGGACGAGGACGACGTGGGGGCACCCCTGATCGTGATCACCGGAGTGCCACCGGACGAGCCCAGCGTGTTGAACGTCGGTCCCGGCACCAACTCGACATATCGCACCGGCGCCACGACGGCCAGCGTGATGAGGACGGCCAGCAGCACGACACCGGTGAACAACGTCCATAACCGCCGAGTCATCAGGCGAGACTATCGGCCCGGCGTAACCAACCAGCGCCGGGTGGCTGGGCATCTGCTGGGAGCTTCCGCGCCGATTGCGCGGATTCGGGGTTGGCATCGATCAATTCCCAGGTACGCCCTGGGCGGAAGCGCTGCCCGCGGGTGGCCTCTGGACTGACCCGACCGCGTACCGTGGAATTGTGCCTGACATGCCCTTTGGATTTGATCTGCCGGGCGGCGCCCCGGATCCCAACGATCCGGTCGCGATGCAGCAGTTCATGAACCAGTTGCAGCAGATGTTCACGGCCACGTCGTCCGAGGGGCCGGTGAACTGGGAGCTTGCGCGCCAGGTCGCTCTGGCCGCACTGACCGGCGGCGGCGCTGCATCGGCGATGCCGTTCGGCTTCGGCGCAGCCATTCCCGAGGCGCCATCCAACGAGCTGTCCGGCGAGGCGACGGAAGCCGCCGACCGTCCGATCGGCAATCCGGGCGTGACCGCGGCCGAGCGTGCCGGCGTCACCGAAACGCTGCGCTTGGCCGATCTCTGGCTGGAAAACACGTCGGCGCTGCCATCCGGCATCGCGACGACGTCGGCCTGGACCCGCGCCGAGTGGATCACGAACACGCTCCCAGTCTGGAAGAAGCTGTGCGACCCGGTCGCCGGCCGCATGGTCGCCGCGATGGGCGACATCGTCCCGGAGGAGATGCGCGACCAGCTCGGCCCGATGGCGTCGATGGTCGCCACGCTCGGCGGTGCGCTGTTCGGCGGCCAACTCGGTCAGGCGCTCGGCTCCCTCGCCGGCGAGGTGCTCTCGGCCGGCGATATCGGGCTGCCGCTCGGACCGGCCGGCGAAGCCGCGCTGGTGCCGGCGAACATCACCGCGTACGGCGAGGGCCTGACCCAAGATCCTGAGGAAGTGCGCCTCTACGTCGCCCTGCGGGAAGCAGCCCACCAGCGACTCTTCGGGCACGTGCCGTGGCTGCGCGGGCATGTCCTTGGCGCGGTCGAGGCCTACGCGGCCGGCATTCAGGTCAACCGCGAAGCCATCGAAGAGGCGATGGGGCAGATCGACCCGGGCAATCCGGAGTCGATGCAGCAGCTCGCGCTCGATGGCATCTTCACGCCCGACGACACACCGGCACAGCAGGCTGCGCTCGCCCGGCTCGAGACGATTCTTGCCTTGGTCGAGGGCTGGGTGAACCACGTCGTCGACTCGGCCGCCGCCGACCGGCTGCCCAATGTCGTCGCCCTTGGCGAGGCATTCCGGCGTCGCCGTGCCGCCGGTGGCCCCGCCGAACAGACGTTCGCCGCCCTCGTCGGCCTCGAATTGCGGCCGCGTCGGCTACGCGAGGCGACGGCGCTGTGGGCCGCGCTTACCGAACACCGCGGC
>DASQPR010000692.1:0-5368 GCA_035643815.1 Micromonosporaceae bacterium
CAGTCCGGTCCGGGCGCGTGGCGGCGGTGCGAATCCCCGTACTTCCCATGGACTTCTCCGCGCTGGTGGCTGGCAGCGGTACGGGCCGGTGTCCCGATCGACGCGGCCGGGCGGAGGGTTGGATTCGACGATCTTGCGGCGATTGGTTAGGGAGAAAAGACGGGGGAACGCGATACTCAGCTGTGAGGTCCTGTCCACGCACTTCCGTTGGCCTTACCGCTGTCACAGCTTCCCGCCCCGACACTCTGCGCCACCGGCGTTTGGCGGCCATCCGCGTGGGACAACGCCTAGACCGTGTTTTGGATGTGCATTTCCGAACGGACCGCTGACATGCGTCACAGCCGCGGCCGCCGTCGCCCTGCGCTGCCGGGAGCCCGAACCCCTTCCTGATGGCCGACATGGACTACGAAACCGGAGCCTGTGCGCTGGTGACCGACGCGCAGAATCATCCGGTTTCTCCGATGCTTATGGGCGGCCGCCCCCGTGTGGGCATGGCCGCAGGCATGGTATCCCGGCGAGGACGGGCGCTGGCAAGCCCTGTGGAGGTGACGTCGGACAACTCGTAACGCCAGCAAGTGTCGATTGTGACCCGCCATTGTCGGCGGATTGTCGAGACGGATCGTTGGCGGACAGATCGCGTGTCGCGAGCCGGTGATGCGGCTGGTCGCCGTCGCCCGGGTCAGAGCCGGAGGTCGGCGAGGTCGTCATTAAGGATCTTGCGGTCCTCGGCGTCGGTGATGTGCACGGCGGCATCATCGGCCGCGGCGAGGTGGATCGCCATCCGGTCGGGATCGCCGGCCACCCGGTAGGCCCGGGCCATCGCTTCGTGGGCAGCACCTATGTCGAACGAGTCAAGGCCGTTCTCGGTGGCGAGGCTAAGGCAACGCGATGCGTGGTGCAGCGCCGGCTCGGACCGACCGAGCACGGAGTAGACGCGCGAGCACTGCCACTCGCCGCGGGCGAAATTAACCGGCTTGCCGACGACGCCCCAGTGGTGCCGGCTCGCGTGCGCGGCGTGGATCATTTCGTCATCGTCGGCGATACTGCGCTCCGGCTTGAGCAGCAGCTCCCACGTACGATTGAACAGCGCGGCAGCAAGGCGGCGCTCATCGTCGGGGTCGAGCGCGAAGGTTGAGCTGGGCATGATCTTCTCCCGTTCGGTCGTAAGGTCGTGACCCTCGGCGAGCAGCATGCGCAGCCGATGGGCGAGTCGTTGCAGGCGCCATGCGGCGGCTTCGGTGCGCGCGAGGTGGTCGCGGATGGCTCGCTCGCGGTCGGCGTCGGTGCCGGCGAGAATCGCGGCGATCGCCGGCAGACCGACGTCGAGATCGCGGAGCGTCCCGATGAGCCGAGCGGTCTCAACCTGATCGGGGCGGTAGTAGCGATAGCCGGTCGCCGCGTCGACTACAGCCGGTTCGAGCAGCCCGATCTCGGCGTAGTGCCGGAGCGCGCCGATGGACAAACCTGTATCCCGGGCGAACCGCCCGATGGACTCCAGGCGTCCACTGTCGTGACCGGGCGGGCCGACGTCAGCGGCAGCACCGACGTCGACGGGGGAGTCACCGATATGGAAGTCGTCGGCGGGGGAGTTGGCCCGGTCGGCGGTCACGCACCGACGATAAGACTCTCGGGCAGGTGGAGACTCAAGCGCGGGCGAACATAGGATCATTTGGTGAGCGTTGAACCGGGTTTGGACGACGGCCTCGAACGTCTGTGGACGCCGCACCGGATGGCCTACATCGACGGTCAGGGCAAGCCGGCGGACGCGGCGCGGGGGGAGTGCCCCTTCGACCTCCGACCGGACGGTTCCGGCAACGATCTTGTGGTGGCCTGGGGCGAGCGGGTGTTCGCGGTGCTCAATCTCTATCCGTACAACCCAGGGCACTTGATGGTGGTCCCATACCGGCACGTGGCCGACTACACCGACCTCGACGGCGCGGAAACGGCAGAGCTGGCGGCCTTCACGCAAACCGCGATGCGGGTGATCCGCGCGACCAGCCGGGCGCACGGCTTCAACATCGGGATGAACCAAGGCAGCGTCGCGGGCGCTGGAATAGCTGCACACCTGCACCAGCACGTCGTGCCGCGGTGGGGCGGGGACACGAATTTCATGCCGGTGGTCGGTCAGACCAAGGTGCTGCCCCAACTGCTGGCGGACACGCGTGACCTGCTCGCGAAGGCGTGGGCCGCGCTCGGCTGACGTTCAAGATCAGCCATCGGTACGGACATTCGCACGGCGCCGCTGAGCGGTAATTCACACCTCGGCCGGCCGACACGCAGGTGTAGCGTGACTAGCTGATACTTAGTTAGGACTAAGCAACTACTTCGGCACGCGGGCCGGTCGACGCGTGCTGGCCAGCGAGTCCACGACACCAGCGAAAGGTCACACCTCGTGACAACGGTCGATCCGTCCGAGCCCATCGCCAAAGCCGCCGCCGAGGGGGTGGACCGCAACGTCGGCCGGAATCTCCGGTTCGACCGTGATCACCCTCGGTACAAGTGGATTGTGCTCACCAACACCACGATGGGCATGCTGCTCGCGACCGTGAATGCGTCGATCGTGCTCATCTCGCTTCCGGCGATCTTCAACGGCATCCACCTGAACCCGCTCGCGCCGGGCAATGTCAGCTACCTGTTGTGGATGATCATGGGCTTCCTGCTCGTATCCGCGGTGTTGGTCGTGTCGCTCGGTCGGCTCGGCGACATGTACGGCCGGGTCAAGATGTACAACCTCGGCTTCGTCGTCTTCACGCTGTCCGCCATCGCGACGTCGGTCGACCCGCTCACGCAGGGCGGCGGCGCGCTGTGGCTCATTATCTGGCGCGCGATCCAGGCGGTCGGCGGTGCGATGATCTTCGCCAACTCGACCGCGATCCTCACCGACGCGTTCCCGGCCCGCCAGCGCGGCATGGCTCTCGGAATTAACCAGGTCGCGGCGATCGCCGGCTCGTTCATCGGCCTCGTTCTCGGCGGTGTGCTGGCCGAGTGGGACTGGCGATCGGTGTTCTGGGTCAGCGTCCCGATCGGCCTTCTCGGCACGATCTGGTCATACCGCTCGCTGCATGAGCTCGGCACCCGGCGCGCCGGACGGATCGATTGGTGGGGCAACGTCACGTTCGCCGTCGGTCTCTCGGTGCTGCTGGCCGGCATCACTTACGGGATCCAGCCGTACGGCAACCACTCCACCGGCTGGGCCAACCCGTGGGTGCTCGCCGGTCTGATCGGTGGGGTCGTCCTGCTGGTCGTGTTCTGCATCGTGGAGACGAAGGTCGACGACCCGATGTTTCGCATCGGCCTGTTCAAGAACGCGACGTTCGCCGGTGCCAACCTGGCCGGCCTGCTCGCGTCGATCGGCCGTGGTGGCCTGCAGTTCATGTTGATCATCTGGCTGCAGGGCATCTGGCTCCCGCTGCATGGCTACAGCTATTCGGATACACCGCTATGGGCCGGCATCTACCTGCTGCCGCTCACCGCCGGGTTCTTGATCGCCGGCCCGCTGTCCGGCTACCTGTCGGACCGGTGGGGGCACCGCTGGTTCTCGGTCGGCGGCTTGATCATCGTCGCCGCCACGTTCGTCGGACTGCTGCTGTTGCCGGTCAACTTCCCCTATTGGTCTTTCGCGCTGCTGATCACGATCAACGGCATCGGTTCTGGTCTGTTCAGCTCGCCGAACACGTCGGCCGTCATGGGCTCCGTACCGGCCGACCAACGTGGCGTCGCCGCCGGCATGCGCGGCACGTTCTTCAACTCCGGCTCGGCGCTGTCCATCGGCGTGTTCTTCTCCCTGATGATCGTCGGCCTTGCCTCGACGCTGCCCAAGACGCTTACGGCGGGTCTTGTCGCCCAGGGCGTGCCGGGCAACGTCGCGCACCAGGTCGGCAATCTGCCGCCGGTCGGCAGTTTGTTCGCCGCGTTCCTCGGCTTCAATCCGCTGGCCTCGCTGCTTGGTCCGTCCGGCGTCCTGAACCAGCTGCCGAAGGCGAATGCCGACAACCTCACCGGTAAGCAGTTCTTCCCGCACCTGATCTCGGGGCCGTTCCACCATGGGCTGATCGTCGTGTTCGTGGCGGCCGCCATCATGATGGTGATCGGCGCCGTCGCCTCGCTGATCCAGACGAAGCCGCTAGCGGTCGGGGCGACCGGCCCGGAGGATGGGGCCAGCTCGGCATCGTCCGGCACCGGCACAGACGCTGCCCCGCTCAACGGACACACCACGATCGACGCGGTTCACGCCGATGCCGTCGACGTGGTCGCGGCCCAGACGATCGCCGCCTTCACCGACAAGGCACATTGATGGGACGGTCGGGTGCGGTGAGCGCTGGTGCGGCATCCGCCGGCCGGGTGATTGCCGCGCCCGCGCCAGCCGATGTGGCGAAGCATGGTGATGTGGCACTTCTCGACGACACCGTCTCCGACGACACCGTCTCCGACGACGCCGCCGGTCGCCTGTACATCGCGATCGCGCGGCTGGTCCGCCTTATGCGGCGCAACGCGCCGGTGGCCCTGTCGCACGGCTCGATCACGGCACTCGCCACGGTCGTGCACGAGGGTTCGATCCGGCTCGGCGACCTCGCCGCCTCGGAAGGCGTACGGGCACCGACGATGACCCGGATCGTGGACGGGCTGGTGATGGACGGCTACGCCGAACGCATTCCGGACCCCGCCGACGGCCGAGCCTGCCTCGTACGGGCCACGCCGGCCGGGATCGACGTCCTTCGCGGTGCGCGTACGGCCCGGGCACAGGTGCTTTCCGCCAGTCTTGATCGGCTGTCCGTCGAGCAGCGGGCGGCCGTCGTCGCCGCGCTGCCCGCCATCGAGGCACTCTGCGCCGACGAACCGTCGGCAAGCTGACACGGGCGGCTCGGGGAATCGCGGCCGAGCGGACTGCGGCGCGACGGGCAGTCGTGCGACGATTTTCCCGACCCTGAGCGCGTGACCGGGGCACGGCTGTCCCCGGCGTGCGATGCGAAACGCCGGGGCCGCGTAGGGGGTGGCCGTAGGTGTCCAGGGTGAGTCGCCGGGCCATCCTCCGTGGCGGGTTGCTCGCGATCGGCGGAGCCGCGACGCTGGTCGCCAGCGAGGACGTCGCCCACGCGATGGCGCCGGACCGGTTGCCGATCGATGGCGGATATGCGCCAACCGAGGACCACAGCAACCTGATCACGCGCGGTCAGGTCACCTCGACATTCTTCGTACAGACCAACGAGCCGGTCGTGGCGTTGACGTTCGACGACGGTCCGGAGCCCGACTGGACGCCGCTCGTGCTCGACCAGCTCGACGAGGCGTCGGCATCGGCGACCTTCTTCATGATCGGTCAGCATCTGCAGGCGAACGCGCACCTGGTCGCCGATCGGATGGACCGGCATGA
>DASQPR010000693.1:0-4647 GCA_035643815.1 Micromonosporaceae bacterium
CGGCGGCCGGTGCTACCGGGGCAACGGTGCCGGCCATGGCAAGCGAGGCCGCCCCGAAAGCAGCAACGATCGCGGTGATCAGACTCCGGCGCCAAGAGGTAGATAACGGCACATCGGTATCAACGCCCCAGATGTGACAAAAGTGACGGCGTGTCGCCCACATTGCTCTCACATACTCTAGGGGGGTACGGTATCGACGTGGAAATGACAACGAAGGATGACCTCCCCGGCGTGCCGGGCTACAGCGGCGACAAGGCCGCCCTGCTCGCTCGACTCCGCCGGGTTGAGGGCCAGGTCAGAGGCGTGCAGCGGATGGTCGACGAGGAGGCGTACTGCATCGAGGTGCTCACCCAAATCTCGGCCGCTACGCGGGCACTCCAGGCGGTTGCCATGGGGCTGCTCGAAGACCACCTGTCGCACTGCGTTGTCGACGCCGCGCGCACGGGAGACCCGTCGGCGAAGGTGAAGGAAGCCACCGACGCCATCGCCCGACTCGTGCGCGCCTGACGCGTCGTCACGCGCAACGACCGACAGACAGACCGACCGACCGGCCGGACCAGAACCGACCCGACCGGAGCGCGGCACCGGCGTGGCCAGGAGGCAGAGCACGATGAGCGTGACCGAGATATACCGGGTCGACGGGATGACCTGCGAGCACTGCGTCCGAGCGGTGGCCGCCGAGATCGGCGCGCTGCCGGGCGTCCTCGATGTCAACGTGGACCTGCCGAGCGGCGCCGTCACGGTCATTAGCACTTCACCGGTGCCGGCGCAGTCGATCGCGGAAGCCGTGGACGAGGCCGGCTACACCCTCGCGCCGGTCGGATGACAGCGCTCGAACCCGACGTCCGGCGTCCGGTCCCGCCGCGGCCAGACCCTTCGCGGCTGGGAGCGTCCACCGCCGTCGTCGATTTGCGGATCGGCGGCATGACCTGCGCGTCGTGCGCCTCGCGGGTGGAAAAGAAACTGAACCGCATCGACGGCGTCGCGGCGGCGGTGAATTTCGCGACGGAGACGGCCCGGATCGAGTACGGAGCGGCGATCGGGGTGGCCGACCTGATCTCGACCGTCGAGGCGACTGGCTATCGGGCCAGCGTCGTCAACCCCGGTGCGGCCGTGCCGGCACGGGAAGGTTCGGCGGCGGCTCGGTTGGCCGTCGCCGCCTCGCTCACCGTGCCGCTGCTCCTTCTCGTCATGGTGCCCGCATGGCAGTTTGCGGGCTCGCAATGGTGGGTGTTCGCGCTCGCCACGCCGGTCGTCACCTGGTGCGCGTGGCCGTTCCACCGCGCCGCCCTTGCGAATCTGCGACACGGCGCGACGACGATGGACACGCTCATTTCGCTCGGCGCGATCGTCTCCTACGTCTGGAGCGTCACCGCGCTGTTCACCGGCGGCCACCTCTACTTCGAGGTCGGCGCCGCGCTGGTGACGTTCCAACTGATCGGACGCTATGCGGAGGCGCGGGCAAAACGACGGGCCGGCTCGGCGTTGCGAGCCCTGCTCGAATTGGGCGCGAAGGACGCAGCCGTCCTACGCTCCGGCGTCGAGCACCGCGTGCCGGTCGGGCAACTGCAGGTCGACGACCTTTTCGTGGTACGGCCGGGAGAACGGCTCGCGACCGACGGTGTGGTCACGGAGGGCACCAGCGCCGTCGACGCCAGCATGATGACGGGCGAAAGTCTGCCCGTCGAGGTCACCCCAGGCACCGCGGTTGTCGGTGGAACGGTCAACGTGGGCGGCCGTCTGATCGTCCGAGCCACTCGCGTCGGCTCCGACACGCAACTCGCCCAGTTGGCCAGGCTCGTTGCCGACGCGCAGTCCGGCAAGGCGCCGGTGCAGCGGCTCGCCGACCGCGTGGCGGGGGTCTTCGTGCCGGCGGTACTAGTAGCGGCCGTCGCGACGTTTGTCGGTTGGGTGCTCGCTGGCGGCGGCGCCAACGCGGCGCTCACCAGCGCGGTCGCCGTTCTCATCGTGGCGTGCCCGTGCGCTCTCGGCCTCGCGACGCCAATGGCTTTGCTTGTCGGCACCGGGCGGGGCGCCGCGCTCGGAATTGTGATCCGAGGCCCGCAGATCCTCGAGACGACTCGTCGCATCGACACGATCGTGCTGGACAAGACGGGCACTGTAACTACCGGCGCGATGCGCGTGAGCGCCATCACGACGGTCGATGGCGACGACGCCTGTGCCGTCCTACGGATCGCCGGAGCGCTCGAGTCGGCGGCCGAACACCCGATCGCGCGGGCGATCGCCGCGGCGGCAGCCGAAACCGGCGTCGCGCTGCCGGCGGTGACCGATTTCGTCGCGCTGCCGGGGCTGGGCGCACGCGGCACGGTCGACGGCCACCAGGTGGTTGTCGGCCGGCCGCGGCTGCTCCGCGATCTCGGCATCGATGTTCCGGCCGACTCGACAGATGTCGGCACGACGAGCGTTGCCATTGCCTGGGACGGCGCATTACGCGGTCGCGTGACGGTCAGCGACGACATCCGTCCCACGTCACCGGCGGCCGTCGCCGATCTCCGTACGCTCGGGCTGCGCCCGGTGCTGTTGACCGGCGACAACACGGCTACCGCGGCGGCCGTCGCGGCAGCGGTCGGCATTGACGACGTACAGGCGGAGGTTCTGCCAGCCGACAAGCTGGCCGTCATCTCTGCGCTGCAGCGCGACGGACGTGTGGTGGCGATGGTCGGCGATGGAGTGAACGACGCGGCCGCACTGGCCGCGGCCGATCTCGGCATCGCGATGGGATCGGGCACTGATGCGGCCATCCAAGCCAGCGACCTGACGCTGATGCGAGCGGATCTGTCCGCGGTCGGCACCGCGATTCGCCTGTCCCGAGCGACTTTGCGCACGATCAAGGGCAACCTGTTCTGGGCGTTCGCCTACAACGTCGCGGCGATCCCGCTCGCGGCGGCCGGTCTGGTGACGCCGCTCGTCGCCGCCGCCGCGATGGCGGCGTCGAGCCTTTTCGTGGTCGCCAACAGCCTGCGACTCATCCGATTTGCGCCCCACCACTCCTGATCATTGGTTGCGATCACGTGCGCGCCGATACAGGCGGATAGCCCAAGGTGGCGCGCAAAGCGGCCATCGTGTCGGCGAGGATCGTCGTCGGCCGGATCGGCACGCCGGCCACCGCGCTGAACAAGCTCGGCAACCCGGTCAGGCAGAAGCCGTCGTCGATGAGCATCGCCGGTTCGCGCGCGCCGAGCGTGGCCCGAGTGTGGACCCACGCCTCGGTGACCTCCCGGGCGGACGGCACACCGAAGGCGTGCCCGACCGGCGAACTATGTCGCAGCCGTACGATCGCCGAGCCAGTGAACTCATCGGCCAGCCGGCCGGCGGTTGCGAGACGACGCTGTTCGGCTTGGCTATGACGCGTGACGACCGTGCAAGGCGTACGGCAATGTGTAGCGCACGTGGTCAACGCCTCGGCGACGATGCTGTGCTGCCGGTCGAGGTACGCACGCCAGCCCGGGTCCGGCTCGGCGGCAACGCGGAGACTTCGCTCGGCCGCCGACTTCTGTGGTTTGGTCTGCGGGCACTCCGGATCGTTGAACTCGCCCCACCGGCTGCCCGCGCCGCCGACCGATTCCGGCATGTGATCCGGATCGGCCGCATGGCCGAGGACCGACTCCCACATCAGCAGCGGCAGATATTCGCTGGCCGTGTGGACGGCGGCCACCAGCGCCGACGTATCGCTGCGTAGCCACCGGATCGAGATTGCCTCAAGCATCAATCCAAAGGCCGGCCGCAAGGTGGCGAGTGCGCCGCGTTCGGCCTCGCGCGCCGACTGGGGCATACGGGCGGCGCGGCTGCGAGTAACGAGACCATCGGGTACGGCGTCGCCGGTGACCAAATCCGCGATGTGGTGATCGGTGTTCGCGTCGTGCGCCGCGTCGCGTTGGCCGAAGTCCTCGGCGTCGAGATCGAGGAGTCGCTGCCCGAACGCACAGAGCTGCTGCGCCTGGGCGACCTCGAGCACGTCCCGCTCGATCAATCCGGCCTCCAGCAGCGCCGCGATCTCCGCGAACGCGTACCGGCGGGTTAGTACGGTGAGCGCAGCCGGACCGGGCGCGGCCGGGTCGACCGCGACCGGACCAGAGTCGGCCGGATCAGGGTCGGCCGGATCGATAGTGCCCGGATCGATAGCGACCGGATCGGACGCGGCCCGATCAGACCCCGATGGATCAGCAACCGTGGGACCGGGCCGTCCTGGACTGATGCCCATTCCGCCAGCGTCCCACGGCCAGCCGGCTCAGTCGCCGCTGTTGTCCGTTGCGGTCGGCCCGGAGTCGTTGCCGCCTGCGCGGCGCCGACGGCGTCGCGGCCGGCGGGCTGCCGTGACGTCGCTGGCAGCCGCTTGTTCGCCGCTGCTGGCGGTGGCAGGCACTCCCGTCTCGGTCGGCGTTGCGGTTTCGTCTACGCGGCGTGTACGCCGTCGCTGGCGTGGCGCCGCCGGCTCGCTGTCGGGCCCCGGAGCCGTGGCGGCCCGGTCGTCCGATCCGCGTCGACCATCCGGATGGCCCGTGCTGGAGCGGCCGCCCCGCCCACGGCCGCCGCTGGCTGGCCGGCTGGCCGGACGATCCTTGCGTGGGCCGCCGAGATCCTCTTCCTTCTCGGCGGACAGGCCAGCGCGAGTCCGGTCGGCGGTTG
>DASQPR010000694.1:0-4810 GCA_035643815.1 Micromonosporaceae bacterium
CCGCTACTCAGACCGAGGACGAGAGCAGCCGCGGCGCCGAGCACGAGAAAACGGCGCCGGCTGCGGCCGCGTTTGTTTGGTGCAGGCATGAACGGGACCTCCATGGCAGGCACGGAAACGGGGGGATGAAGCAGGGTCCTCGCTGCGCAGCGATCATTGAGTCGACGACGTGCCCGTTCCACGGACTGGCCAACGTCATTCCTCCGCCCAGGCGCGAGCGACTGCCGAATCAACCAATTCTCAACGTACTTCCCCGCAAGCCACCGGTGATGAGCGCCGACTGCGTTCGAACGTGAGTGAATTAGTTGGATTGTGTCGACAAGGTTACTGATCCCGGTCGAAAACACAACCCTTGACGATCGGGTGGCCCAACCAGCGGCGTGCCACATTGGAGGGGGAAGCGGCTGGCGACCTGGGCCACTAGTCGCATCGACATCGCTGACAGTGGCCACCGGATCGCCCCGGGTCGACGAAGCAGCGTGCGAGTCAACGCCATTACTCAGGGGCAGGGATTGGTTCCAGGCCGGCTTCGGGGTCCCACCATCGTGGCTGATCACCGAAGTAAATCCGTGATGCCCACTGCGCGGCGGTGTCGTGATAGGCAATGTCGAGACCAACGATCCAGACTCGGGGCACCACGCCGCGCGAATCGGGTTCGGACCATTGGTGATCTACTCGAGCGACCGCCTCGTGCCTGGAAATGCCGAACCGGCGCACCATCTGAGCAGCGATCGCGCGACAGAACCGCTCAGCGGCGACGTCTCCGGCGCACGCAAATTCGCCGTGAGATCGCAGAAGAGATGCGTGTACGAGGTATTCCTCGGCGTACACATCAGAGCCGATCCGGTAGGGACCAGCCGCGATCCGCGACCGCAGCTTCCCCTCGAGATCGGCGGCGACAAGGCCGTACTCCTCCAGGAACCGCTCCAGATATGGCCGCGGCCCCAGCAATACGAACTGCGGCTCGTCGAGGGCCGCCATACCGATATCGTGCGCCGCTGGCGCAGCCTGTCAAGCGGCCTGTCACCGACTCAGCCAACGGCTTCCGGCCGTCTTCGAATCGTCCATCGACGATCGGCGTTCGTGAACCGGGAGAGCGCGCCGACTCCGCGAAGCGGCTGTGCGTGCTCGAGCCCCCGGGTAGCGTCGCAGTCGTGGTTCGGCAAGGCGCCGCGAGTGATTCGGCGACGCGGGAGCGATCCGGCGTCGCCCCTGTCGCGGGGACCCCGGCGACAACGGTGCTGGCCGCGGCAATCGGTGTCGGCAGCGTCGGCGTTGGCGCGTTCCAGTTCGGCGCTCCACGGCGAGCCGCTCGACTCTTCGGAGTGCCAACCGATCCCGATCCAGCCTCGACGATCATGGTCCGAGGCGTCGGCGCACGCGACCTTCTCACCGGATGTGCGTTGCTGTACTCGGCGGTGCGCCGCCTCGACTACCGGCCTTGGCTCGGGTTGCGTGCCGCGTCAGACATGGCCGACGGCGTCGGCGGTGCGTTGTCGCTTCGGGCGGGCACGCGATGCCCGCAGCAAATACGCACAACACGTCTGGCGCTGGTGCTTGGCATCGTCGAAGCGATTGCGTGGCGGGCGTCGCTCGTTCCGACCGATCGGCCGCGCCGCCGCGTCGGTTCCGCGCGAACCTGCCGATGACCGGGAGTGGCGTGTCGCCCCTCTTCGTTGACCAGG
This sequence comes from Micromonosporaceae bacterium, assembly GCA_035643815.1. GTDB lineage: Bacteria > Actinomycetota > Actinomycetes > Mycobacteriales > Micromonosporaceae > DASQPR01. The sequence continues at coordinate 1,686 of DASQPR010000694.1, forward strand.
TCACCGGTCGCGGCATCGACGCGGACATCGATCCTGCCGTGCTGGCGACCCTGATGGAAGCGGCCGCATCGCCCGCTGCCGCCGATCTCGGCGAGGCGCGCAACCGCTACCGGCGTACGTCACGGCGCCGGAGCTTGGCACCGGCACCCATTGCGGATGTCGGCGAGCACGACATCCCCCGATCCGACGGGTCGGCGCTGCGTGTTCGCGTGTACCGCCCGACGGCCGCGCGTAGCGGCGTATTGATCTACTTCCACGGCGGCGGCCTAAAGATGGGCGACCTGGACAGCCACGACAGCCTGCTCCGACTCGTCTCATTCGAAGCTGAGGTAGCGATCGTCGCGGTGGGCTACCGCCTTGTGCCCGAGTACGCCTTCCCGGCTCAGACCGAGGATGCCTGGACCGCGCTCGGATGGGTTGCCCGCGAGGCTGGCCGACTCGGGCTGGACCGGAGCCGGATCGCGGTCGGCGGTGACAGCGCCGGCGGCCTCCTCGCGGCGGCCACCGCCCAGCGTGCCCGGGATGCGGGGGCACCCGGCCTGGTCCAGCAGGTGCTGCTCTACCCGCTGACCGATCTGACACTGTCCAGCGAATCCAACCGCCGGTACGCCGCCGGGCCGGTGCTGACGCGGGCATGGCACCAAGAGGGGCTCGCCCGCTACGTCCCGTCGGACCGGACGCTGACCGACCCGGAGATCAGTCCACGCTACGGCGATCCGCGCGCGTTGCCGCCGACGCTCATCGTCACGGCCGAGCACGATCCGCTCCGCGACGACGGCGAGTCGTACGGGACCGGACTCCGCCGGGCCGGCGTGTCCACGGTCGTCGTGCGCTATCAGGCGATGGTCCACGATTTCGCGCTGATGACCGCGACCGTACCCGCCGCGCGCCATGTGGTCGGCACGGTCGCCGCGGCGATCCGTGAGCGGCTCGCTCCCGGACCCGGGACGCCGAGCCGACCGAAGTAGCTCGCGTTACGGCCGACATGCGTTGACCAGCAGCTCAGTTGCGGGTCCGCCGGTGGTCCGCTAGTCGACGGGTAAGAGCGTCGTGATCAGGCTGCCGGCGGTGCGAGCATGCTGAACGCTGCGTGATGACCGTACCCACGCTTGTTCGGGCCGAGCACGTCGAAATCAGTGCGCGACTGGAACCGGTTTGCTCGCGGCAGCCGCGGCTAGTTTGGTCGCTGCGCTCGTCGCCGATCATCTGACGGTGCCTTGTTCGTCGCCGGACGCGCCGTTCGACGAACTCCGGCTAGACATCTTCTGCTCACCCCGACGATGCTTAGCGGGACGTTTGAACGATTAGCGTCCATCTACGTTGGACCGACGCATCACTGGCGAAGGGAATAGTTATGGCTCTGGGCAGATCTGCCCGTCCGGCGCGGCGAACGACTGCAGTCGCGATCGCTGCCCTGATCGGCGCGGGTCTCGTCGTGACCGGTGGCGTGGCGCAAGCCGCACCGGCAGCGGTGGAGACGACGACGTCTAGCACCTGCCAACTTGGAAATGGCGTGAAGCACGTCATCAGCCTGGTTTTCGACAATGTCCATTTCGCACGGGACAACCCCAACGTGCCGTCGGACCTCGAGCAGATGCCGCACCTGCTGAACTTCCTCGAGCAGAACGGCACCGTGATGTCGAATCTGCACACGCCGATGATCGCGCACACTGCCGACGACAGCTTGGCGATCTACACCGGCCTGTACGGCGACCGGCACGGGCAGCCGCTGAGCAACACGTACAAGACCTACAACCCCGACGGCACGACCGATCCGGCGACCTCGTTCGCCTATTGGACAAGCCCCGTCGTCGACACGGCGGCGACGCCGAAGCCCGGCCATGACACCACGCCGACCATGGCCTACTCGGCCACCACACCAGCGACGCCGAACACCGGTCAGCAAACCCCGGCGCCGTGGGTTCCGTTCACGCGGGCCGGCTGTTCAGTGGGCGACTTCTCCACCGCGAACATGGTCCTGGAAAACACCAACCAGGACATCAAGACCGTCTTCGGCCCCAATTCGCCGGAGAGCGCCCAGCTCGCGGCCGACCCCGATTCGTTCAAGGATCCCGAGGTCGCCGACTACATCGGTGTCGCGGTGCACTGCGCACAGGGCGACGCCACCTGCGCCGACGCTCAGGCGGTCAAGTTCGGGCAGACCACACCGACGCCGAGTGCCCAGCCTGACCTGCTGCCCACCGAACCGGGCGGCTACACCGGCTACCAGGGACTGTTCGGTGCACGGTACGTCGCTCCGGTGCTCGGCGCGGGCACACCGAACCTGACTCATGCCGGATATCCGGTCACCGACTCCACGGGTGCGCTCACCGACCTGTCCGGCGTGGCCATCACGAACCAGTTCAGCCACACCGCAGGTTTCCCCGGCTTCAGCCCGACCGCGTCGCAGACGCTCGCGTACCTGGCTGACATGCAGGAGAGCGGCGTGCCAGTTACGTACGGCTACATCTCCGACATCCACGAGCGCAAGGCCGGCACAAGCAACTGCACGACGGCCTCGGCGACCGGAGCGGGCAAGCCGATCGGACCGGGTGACAGCTGCTACGTCTCGAATGCGAAGGCCTACGACGCAGCGTTCGCTGCGTTCTTCGACCGGCTGCAGAAGGACGGCATCACACCGGCGAACACGGAGTTCCTCATCAGCGCCGAGGAGAACGACCAGCTCGCCGGCGCGAACGTTGGCCGGGCCAGCCAGCCCACGCCGGCCGGGTGCGACGGAGTCACGGTCGCGTGCCACTACGCCATCGGCCAGATCGGTGAGCTGGCGGCGAACGCCAAGGGACTGCTGTCCACTACCGCAAGCAAGAACACCGCGTTCGACATCGAACCGCAGGGCGCCTCGATCTATGTACACGGTCAACCGGCGGCTGACGATCCGGTGGTACGGCAGCTCGAACGCGACACGGCGTCGATGACCGGGGACAACCCGTACAGCGGTGCCACGGGCGAGAAGATCGTGAAGTACCAGGCCGGCGCGGTGGAGCAGCGGATCCTGCATATGCAGACCGGCGATCCGTTGCGGACGCCGACGTACACGCTGTTCCCCGTACCCGACTATTTCTTCGCCACCAGCGGTCCAAATGTGTCGATCAACAGCTCGTTCG
>DASQPR010000695.1:0-2181 GCA_035643815.1 Micromonosporaceae bacterium
GCCGGGTTGGCGTACGCGGGCGTCGCCGCCTCGGTCGGCAATCCGCATCTGATCTGCGCGGTAGCGGACGTGGCCGCCCTGAACGCGTCCGTCATCGTGCCGAGCGTGTTTGACGCGCGGGTCGCACCGTCGGTCGCGGCGGCGGTCCGGGCGGTGGCCAAGGGCACTCCGCCGGCCCAGGCGGCCGCCGAAGCCAGCGGCGCCGCGGCCGCCACGTTGGCGGCCGGCCCATCGCTGCGCGCCGGTTCGCTTTTCGATCTAGAGATGGACCTCGCCGACTAGGGTTCGCGACCCTGTCCGGACTACGCGTCGTCCGGCGCGAGCAAGTGCTAGCGAGCGCGGGCGACCTTAGAGTGTGGCGAGGTCGACGTCACCGGTCGCCACGACGACCGCTCGGCCGGATAGCCGGCACGTGTCACCGTCCAGTGTGATCGTCAACCGGCCGCCGGGAACATCGACGGCGACCGTACCGGTCCCGGGCGTCATGCCCACATCGCGTAGGACGACCGCGGCCACCGCGCACGCGCCCGAGCCACACGACAACGTCTCGCCGGAGCCGCGTTCGTAGACCCGCATGTGTACGTGCCGGTCGGCGCCGGCGACCGGTGCGCCGGCCGCGATGAATTCGACGTTGACGCCATCCGGGAAGGTGGCCGGGTCGACGCGCGGCGGACGGGTCAGATCAAGCGCGTTCAGGGCGGCCACGTCCGCTACCGCGCAGATCAGATGCGGATTGCCGACCGAGGCGGCGACGCCCGCGTACGCCAACCCGGCGACGGTGGCCGTCGACTCGCCTCCGACGATCGGCACCGGCAGCCCGACGGTCAGGTCGGCCGGACCGATCTCGACCGGCACGACGCCGGACCGGGTCGCCACGTCGAGTCGCGTGGTGTCCGGCGCGATCAGTCCGGCCACCGAGAGATACCGCACGTACGCCCGAACGCCATTGCCACACATCTCGGCGATCGAGCCGTCCGCGTTGTGATAGTCCATGAACCATTCGGCCTCGCCGGCGAGACCGGCCGCCTCCGGATGCTTCGCCGACCGGACGACTCGGAGCACCCCGTCGCCGCCTACTCCCCGGTGCCGGTCGCAGAGCGCGGCGACCAGGCGCGGCGTCAGGTCGAGCGCGCCATCGGGATCGGGCAGCACAACGAAGTCGTTGCCGGTGCCGTGCGCCTTGGCGAACTTCATGGCCCTCCCGTCGCTGCCGTCGATCCGCGCTCCATCATCGCAACCGCCTCGTCGACCAGGTCTGGCGCGGTCCCGTCCAGCCAGCCTATCCGCGGGTCACGGTGGAACCACGTGCGTTGGCGACGTACGAAACGACGGGTCGCCTGGACCGTGTCGGCGGCCGCGCGGGCGAGGTCATACCGACCGTCCAGATAGGCGAGCACTTGCTGATAGCCGAGGGCCCGGCTCGCCGTACGCCCGTCGGCCAGGCCCTCGGCCAGGAGCGCCCGGACCTCGTCCACGAGACCGGCGTCGAACATGTGCCGTACGCGGGCCGCGATCCGCTCGTCCAGCGTCGCCGTGTCGAGGTCAACGCCGATCTGCATGCTCGGGTAGACCGGGCTCGGATCGGGCAACGCGGCCGCGAACGGCGCGCCGGTCAGCTCGATGACCTCGAGCGCCCGTACGACGCGGCGGCCGTTGGACGGCAGGATCTTCGCGGCCGCGGCCGGGTCTATCGCGGCGAGCCGGGCGTGCAGCGGAACGGAGCCGACGTCGGCAAGCTCGGCTTCGAGCCGCGCGCGCAGTGCCGCGTCCGTACCGGGGAAGTCGAAGTGTTCGAGCGCCGCGCGAAGGTAGAGTCCCGAACCACCGACGAGCAGCGGCACCCGACCGCGAGCCAGGATGTCGTCGATCGCGACGCGGGCGAGCCGCTGATATTCGGCGACGCTGGCCGATTGCGTGACGGGCCAGATGTCGAGTACGTGATGGTCGATGCCGTGGCGCTCTGCCGGCGTGAGCTTTGCGGTGCCGATGTCCATCCCGCGGTAGAGCTGCATGGAGTCGGCGTTGACGACCTCGCCGCCGAGACGTTCGGCCAGCGCGAGTGACAGCGCCGATTTGCCGGCGGCAGTCGGTCCGACGATCGCGAGGACGGTCCCGGCGACCGTCATGCCCCACGCCCCGAATCGGCGACGGGCAGCCACGTCGCGACGGTGTAGTGCACGC
>DASQPR010000696.1:0-4485 GCA_035643815.1 Micromonosporaceae bacterium
CCGTGTCCGTGTGCGGAGTGGACCTGGTCGGCGCGCCCGAACGCGATCGGGCCGCGTTGCGAGCGCGCAGCCTAGGCCTGATCGAGCAGTCACATCTGCGGTCGCTGCGGCCGGAACTGACCGTACGCGACAACATCGCGCTTCAGCTCGTCCTCGGAGGCATGCGACGCGATCGCGCTCGCCGGGCCGCCGACGACGTCCTGGGCGATCTGGGCCTCGCCGCGCTCGCGCCGCGACGGCCGCAGACGCTCTCCGGCGGTGAAGCGCAGCGAGTCGCCGTGTGCGCGGCCGTCGCCCACCGCCCGACACTTGTGCTCGCGGACGAGCCGACCGGTGACCTCGATCGGGAGAACGCCGAGGCCGTGCACGATCTGCTGGTCACCGTCACGGGAACGGTCGGCGCCGCGCTGCTGCTGGTCAGTCACGACACTCAGGCGGTACGGATCGCGCACCGCATCGTCCGCATCCGCGACGGCCGGTGCAGCGAAGAGTGGAGGCCGGACGACGCCGGGCGCGAGTCGCTCGTCGTCGACGACCGCGGGTGGGTACGGCTTCCGGAGGCCGTACGCCGCGAGACCGGCATGCGCGAACGGCTGTACGCCTCCGTCGTCGACGGCTCGATCTTCCTGAGTAACGCCGATGAGGGGACGGAGACCGGGCTGGACGTTGAACGGCTGGACGTTGAAGGGCTGGACGTCGACGAGGGGCTGACGATCGAGGAGTCGGTGTCGCCAGCCGCGGCCCGTGCCGTTCTCGTCGGCCACGATGTCGGGCGCATCGGCCAGGATGCCGTTCACGTCGGCCGCGATGTCGGCCGTGTCGGCGGCGCATCCGTGGCCGACGCTGCGCCTATCGGCATGGAGACGGAGCCGGCCAACCAGCCCATCGCCACGTTGACCGACGTGACCGTGGATCGCGGCGGCCGTCGGGTCCTGGAGAAGCGAAGCCTGCAAGTCTGCCCGGGCATGCTCACCGTGGTGCGCGGCCGGTCGGGATCGGGCAAGACGACACTGCTGCGCCTGCTGGCGGGGCTCGACCGCCCGGACTCCGGCGAGGTCATCGTGGCCGGCACGGACCTCGCGACGCTCGATCGGGCCGGTCTGGCCGATCTCCGGCGGGCGCACCTGGCCGTCGCCGGGCAAGGCGCGGCGCTGCTCGAGTCCTTGGACGTGACGGCCAACTTGGAGATGGCGAGGCAGGTCCGCGGCCTCGCGCCCGAGTCACCGGATGTCGCCGGCTGGATCGACGCGCTCGGTCTCGGTCCACTGCGGAATCGGGCGGTCCGGGTGCTCTCCGGTGGCGAACGTCAGCGGGTGGGTCTCGGCCGCGTGCTCGCCGTTACACCGACCATCGCGATCGTCGACGAACCGACGTCGCAGCAGGACGAAGCGAACGCCGAGCGGCTCGTCGCCGTACTTGCCGCCGCGGCCGCGCGCGGCATCGCCGTCGTCGCGGCCACGCACGACCCGGTCCTCGTCGCCGCGGCCGACGACGTGCTCGATCTGTCGTGACCCGTACGGCGCCGGCTCGACCGAAAGGCGGTCAGCTGGCGCGGAACGTACGGCGGTAAGCCTGCGGCGTTGCGCCGACGCGCTGTGTGAAGTGGTGCCGGAGGTTGGCCGCGTCGCCGAAACCGGATCGGCTCGCCACCGAGTCAACCGACAGGTCGGACTCTTCGAGGAGGTGTCGCGCCAGTAGCACGCGCTGGGCGGTCAGCCAGACATGTGGCGTCTCGCCGGTCTCGGCCTTGAACCGCCGCGCGAACGTCCGAGGAGCCATGTGCGCCCGGTATGACAGATCCTCGACGGTGATGGGCTCGTCGAGGTGGGCGACGAGCCACGCGAGTAACGGTTCGAGGCTGTCGCAGGATCCGAGATCCGGCAGGGGCGATTCGACGTATTGCGACTGGCCGCCGTCGCGGTGCGGCGGCACGACCATCCGGCGTGCGAGCTTCGTGGCGACCGCCGATCCGTGCACCTCACGGACGAAGTGCAGGCACGCGTCGATGCCGGCCGCCGTACCGGCGCTCGTCAGCAGATTGCCGTCGGCGACGTACAGGACCGCGGGGTCGACCAGAGCGGCCGGGAAGCGCTCGCTCAGTTCGGCCGCGTGTCGCCAGTGGGTAGTGCAGTGCCGACCGTCGAGCAGCCCGGCCTGACCGAGCACGAACGCGCCCGAGCAGACGCTGAGCAGCCGTGCACCTCGGTCGTTGGCGGCGCGGAGAGCCTCCAGCGCGGCCTCGGGGGCGACACTGTCGATCGGATGTGCTGGCACGACAACGAGGTCGGCCCAGCCGAGCGGCGTGAGGTCGGACTGTGGCGTGATCTCGAAACCGGACTGGGTCCGGATCGGTTTGCCGTCCACTGAGCACACCAGAAACTCGTACCCGGGGAAGCCGTCGGCGGTCCGGTCGGTGCCGAAAACCTCACACACGACGCCCAATTCGAACGCGGCAATGCCGTCGAACGCCAACACAGCGACTGATCGCACCATGCCGCCAAGCGTACAGCAGAGTTGGCAGTATTTCATCGTAGTATGGCATCTCTGCCACTGACGATGATGGATGCGCGCGAGCATCCTTATAGATGAAACCGCTGGCGCCGGCGGCTATCACATTTCCTTCACAGCGGGATCTTCTCTCACACCGGAAAGGTGTCGTCGTCATGGGTGCCTTGATCTTCCTCGCAGTGTTCGCCATCGTCGTTACGGTCGCCGGACTGGCCGGCTGGACCGCCGACAGTCGCACCTATCCCCGGTGGCGCAAGTCCACCGATCCGCATTTCGTCCAGCCACGCGTGCAGTAGCCGATCGCGCTCGGGAAGCCCCGCAAGATCAGGTACTGAAAGCTCGGCTACGCCCCGCAAGATCAGCTACCGAATCAGTCAAACGGAACGCGATACGCCCGAACAGACCGCAGTGCGGGACCTGTCTCGGGCACATCGCGCATATGTGCTGGAAACCGGCCGTATCGTCAGAACTAGGACCACCCCGGTGGTCGTGTGACGAACGCCCGGCACGGCGTCGCGTCAGCCGTCAGCACCCTCATCCAAAGGACTGATTCCAGATGAAGATCACCAGGAGCCGTACGCTGCTCGGCGTGGTCGGCGCGCTCACGCTCGCCGTGTCCCTGACCGCATGCGGCAGTAGCAGCAATAGCAACAGTTCGAGCGCCGGAACCACTGGAGGTACGAGCTCGCCGACGGCGTCTGTCTCCGTCGACCCGTCGCTCGCCGCCGCGGTCCCGTCGGCCATCAAGTCCTCGGGGACGATCTCCATTGGTACGGACTCGACCTACGCTCCGAGCGAGTTCCTCGCTCCGGACGGCAAGACGATCATCGGCTTCGACGTCGACCTCTTCAACGCCGTCGCCGCGAAGCTCGGCCTCAAGACACAGTGGCAGTCGGCAAAGTTCGACAGCATCATCCCGGGCGTGACATCCGGCAAGTACAACATCGGTGTCTCGTCGTTCACCATCAACCCCGAGCGTGAGGCGCAGGCCACGATGGTCTCGTACTTCGCCGCCGGAACCCAGTGGGGCCAGAAGGCCGGCGGTTCGGTCAACCCGGATGCCGCCTGCGGCAAGCCGGTCGCGGTACAGACCGGCACCGTCCAGGTCGCCGACCTCATGAGCCGTTCGACGAAGTGCACGGCAGCAGGGAATCCGGCGATCAAGATCGACCAGTACCAGGCGCAGAGCGACGCGACGGCGGCCGTCGTGAGCGGCAAGGACGCCGCGATGCTCGCCGACTCGCCGGTGGTCGCCTACGCGGTCAAGCAAACGAACGGCCAACTGACGCTGCTCGGCACAATCTACGCGTCGGCGCCGTACGGCTACGTGTTGCCGAAGGACCAGACGTCATTCGGTACGGCCATCGCCAGCGCAGTGAAGCAGCTCATCACCGACGGCACGTACAACAAGATCCTCACGAAGTGGGGCGTGCAGGCCGGTGCGATCACCAATCCGACGGTCAACCCGAAGTCCTGACCGGTCGTCCGGGGCCAGCGATCCGGACGGTGACGCACAGTTCGACGAGGGCTTGATCGCGCGCGATGACTAATCAGACGAGCGAGCGGGCACGGCCGGAGGCAATCAAGGCCGTGCCCGTACGGCATCCGTCGCGCTGGGTCGGGGCGGTGGTGATCATCGTCCTGGCAGCGATGTTCATCCATATGCTCGTCACGAACGATCACTTTGAGTGGAAGTTCATCTTCGTGAGTTCGGGGCCCGGCCAGCGTGGGGCGATGTTTACGCCGCCGGTGCTGGCCGGGCTACGCGGCACACTGCTGCTGACCGTGTTTTCCATGTTGATCGGCGTCACGCTTGGCGTCGTACTGGCTGTCATGCGGTTGTCACCAAGTCCGGTCCTGAAGTGGGCGGCCTTCGGCTACGTCTGGTTCTTCCGGGCCGTCCCGCGTCTCGTTCTCGCCGTGCTCTTCGGCAACCTCGGCATTCTCTGGCCACGAATCGGCGTCGGCCTGCCGTTC
>DASQPR010000697.1:0-3292 GCA_035643815.1 Micromonosporaceae bacterium
CGTGTAATAAAGAGGTCGGGGCGTCCGACGCGGCGAACATCGATTTCAGCGGTGACGCTTGTCACGGTTGACGATGGGTGTAGCGTGGCGCCGTCCGGCGTGCGAGACCGTTCAATGGGATGGTCGGTCCGGATCGCGGTCCGTCCGCGAGTGCGTCAACGCACCGCGTGGTGGTGAGCCGCAATACCGAGTTTTGTGTACCTATAGTTCTGCGCAATGAGTTTTGTGCAATGCCAGAGTTCGTGCAACCCCAAGGAGTGTCCGTGCCGAGTACCGCGAAGCGGCTGGTCATCGTCGAATCGCCAGCCAAGGCGAAGACGATCTCCGGCTACCTCGGTCCGGGTTACGTCGTCGAGGCCAGCTTCGGCCACGTCCGGGACCTGCCGCGCAATGCGGCGGATGTGCCGGCGAGATACAAGGGCGAGTCGTGGGCGCGATTGGGCGTCGACGTCGACCACGGGTTCAACGCGCTCTATGTCGTGAGTTCCGACCGAAAGCAACAGATCGCGAAGCTCACCAAGCTCGCGAAAGAGGTCGACGAGATCTTCCTCGCGACCGACGAGGACCGCGAGGGCGAGGCCATCGCCTGGCACCTCCTCGAGACGATCAAGCCCAAGGTGCCGGTCCGGCGGATGGTCTTTCACGAGATCACCAAGGGGGCTATTGCGGCCGCGGTCGCGAACCCTCGCGAGATCGACCGGGCGCTCGTGGATGCCCAGGAGGCGAGGCGCATCCTCGACCGGCTGTACGGATATGAGGTCTCGCCGGTCCTGTGGAAAAAGGTCGGCCGTGGCACGTCGGCCGGCCGTGTGCAATCCGTCGCGACCCGGATCGTCGTCGACCGCGAGAAGCAGCGCATGGCGTTCCGATCGGCCAACTATTGGGACATTTCCGCGACGTTGGCGACGTTGCGCACCGGATCTGTCGGCGGTGCCGCGGATATCGAGCCGCGCTCGTTCGGCGCGACGTTAGTTTCGCTCGACGGTGATCGAGTCGCGTCCGGCAAGGATTTCGACCCGGCGACCGGTGCCGCGCGCGGCTCCGTCGTACACCTCGACGAGCAGGGTGCACGGGGCCTCGCGGCGCGGCTGCACGGCCAGCCCTTCCGCGTCGACCGCGTCGAAGAGAAGCCGTACCGGCGCCGCCCTTATGCGCCGTTCATCACCTCCACGCTGCAACAGGAGGGTTCGCGCAAGCTTCGGTTCTCGTCGGCCCAGACGATGCGCGTTGCGCAGCGACTTTACGAGAACGGCTACATCACCTACATGCGTACGGACTCGGTGAACCTCTCCGAGGCCGCGATCTCGGCCGCGCGTACGCAGATCCGCGAGCTGTACGGCGACGCGTCCGTCCCACCGCAGCCGCGCCACTACACGAGCAAGGTGAAGAACGCGCAGGAGGCGCACGAGGCGATCCGCCCAGCCGGTGACACGTTCCGGACACCGGGTGAGGTCGCCAAGGAGTTGCCGACCGAAGAGTTCAAGCTCTACGAGCTGATCTGGCGCCGTACGGTCGCCTCGCAGATGACCGACGCGGTCGGCTCATCGGTGTCCGTACGCATCCGAGCCGTGTCCACCACCGGCGAGGAGTGCGACTTCGTCGCGACCGGCAAGACGATCACCGACCCCGGCTTCCTGCGGGCCTACGTCGAGTCGTCCGATGACGAGGACGCCGAGGCCGACGACGCCGAGCGCCGGCTGCCGAACCTGGTCAAGGACCAGCCGCTGCGCGCCGACCACCTGGAGGCGGTCGGTCACAGCACGCTGCCGCCGGCCCGCTACACCGAGGCGTCGCTGGTCAAGGCGATGGAAGAACTGGGCATCGGTCGCCCGTCGACGTACGCCACGATCATGGGCACGATCCAGGACCGCGGGTACGTGTTCAAGCGCGGCCAGGCCCTGGTCCCGTCGTTCCTGGCCTTCGCCGTGGTGAACCTGCTGGAGCGGCATTTCGCGCAGATGGTCGACTATGGCTTTACCGCGCGGATGGAGGACGAACTCGACGACGTTGCCGGCGGGTCGGCCGCGGCCGTCGACTTCCTGACCGGCTTCTACTTCGGCGGTGAACTGGGCGATCATCGCTCCGTGGCCCGATCGGGTGGTCTCAAGAAACTGGTTACGGAGAATCTCGGGGACATCGATGCGCGGGGTGTGAACTCGATCCCGCTGTTCACCGACGACGAGGGTCGTAACGTCGTCGTACGCGTCGGCCGCTACGGGCCGTACCTCCAGCGTGGCCTGCCCGGCGAGTTCGAGACGAACGGCAACGGCGTGTCGAACGGAAACGGTGCGTCCAGCAACGGTGCGGTCAACGGAAACGGCGCGTCGGGTAACGGCTCGGTCAACGGAAACGGTGCGTCGGGCGATGCCGGCGACGGCGACGCCGCCGCGAACCGGGTGTCCATTCCGGAGGGCATCGCACCGGACGAGCTGACCCCGGAGAAGGTCGAGGAGCTGTTCCTTGGCGGCGGCGGCGAGCGCAAACTCGGCGAGAATCCGGAGACCGGCGAGCCGATCATGGTCAAGTCCGGGCGCTTCGGGCCGTACATCTCCTCCGGCGACCGCAACGCATCGCTGTTGTCCACGATGTCGCCGGAGACGCTGTCGCTCACCGACGCATTGAAGCTGCTCACGCTGCCTCGAGTCATCGGACTCGACCCCGACGGTCAGGACATCATCGCGTCCGGCGGCCGCTACGGTCCCTACATCAAGCGGGGCGCCGACACGCGATCGCTCGCCAGTGAGGATCAGCTGTTCACGCTGACCCTCGACGAGGCGCTCGCACTGCTGGCCGCGCCGAAACAGCGTGGCCGGGCCGCCGCGAAGCCGCCACTTCGCGAGCTGGGTGTCGACCCGTTGACGGATAAGCCGCTGGTGATCAAGGACGGGCGTTTCGGACCGTACGTCACCGACGGCGAGTCGAACGCATCCCTGCGCCGAGGCCAACTGCCGGAGACGCTGACCGTCGAGCAGGCGTCGGAGATGCTCTCCGAGAAGCGGGCCGCCGGCCCGAAGCCGCGCAAGACGGCGGCCAAGAAGGCGCCAGCGAAGAAGGCCACCAGCGCGGCGAAGAAGACCACCGCCAAGAAGACGACAACGGCGAAGAAGACCACTGGCGCCGCCAAGAAGACGACCGCCAAGAAAGCCGCCGCGAAAAAGGCCACGCCGCGTAAGTCGTAAGCCTCGCCGTTTCGTATCTTTTGCCGATCTAGGAATTCTGGCCGTCCTATAGCCGGGTTGGGATTCCTAGATCGGTGGAGTTCGTCCACAGCTGGACAGGTCGCTGTGGCGTC
>DASQPR010000698.1:0-2159 GCA_035643815.1 Micromonosporaceae bacterium
GCGTCGACGGTGCCGCGCTCGACTGGGATCTGTCGGACGGCCTTGACGATCGGACCGAGCACGGGAATCTTGAACAGGCTGGACTTGGCCAGGTATTGCGGCCACCGACCGGAGTCGTACACGAAGTGGGCGATGACGAACGGGTCGAACTCGGACATGTGATTGGCGGCCAGGATCACACCGCCGCTCGTCGGCACCCGATCCATGCCGCGCCACTCGCGCTTCGTCAGGACGATCAGCAGCGGTTTGACCAGGCCTACCGTCATGCGGGGCCAGAACCCGATCTTTCGTACCACCGCGTCATCCTCCTGGGCATCCGGCCAGCTCCTGCTGCAAATCATGCCCGGCAAGCCGGCCACAGGCTAGGACAGGGTGCGTCCGGTGGCAGTCATCGTAGGAGGATAACCGGTATGCACGACGCACGGTGGACGATCATCATCCCGGTCAAGCGGCTTGCGGCCGGCAAGTCAAGGCTGCGCGATGCCCCAGCCGACGACGCTCTCGTGCTGGCGGTCGCGCTCGACACGATCGATGCCGCACGCGATTCCGACGCCGTCGGCCGCGTGCTCGTTGTGACCAGCGACGCGACCGTCGCCGACGCGGCGCGCGCGCTCGGTGCGGAGACGGTCGCCGACCGCCCTGATGCGGGCCTCAACCCGGCGATCTCGTTGGGTTCGACACATGCCGGGTCCGACGTGCCACAGGCCGCGCTGCTCGCCGACGTGCCGGCATTGCGAAGCGCGGAACTCACCGATGCGCTGTTCAAAGCCGCGGGTACGGGCACCCGGTCGTACGTGGCCGACCACGCGGGCACCGGAACGACCCTGTTGACCGCGCCGGCCGGCACGGCTCTGGATCCGCGGTTCGGACCCGGATCGGCGGCCGCCCACGCCGCCTCCGGCGCCACGGCGCTGGATGGCGACTGGCCGAGTCTGCGACTGGATGTGGACACGGCCGCCGATCTGGCCGCAGCGGCCCGGCTCGGCCTCGGCACGCGAACCGCTCGTGTGCTCCAGGCAGCCGCTCGAGCCGGCCGGCCGATCGCCATGATCGGTGTCATTGGGTAGCGTGGTGATCATGCAGGGCACCGTTGCGACGTTCGATCCGGCCAGTGGTGCGGCATCGGTATTGCTCGACAACGGGACGGCGGTCGAAGTGCCGTCGGCCGCGTTCGCAGCCTCCGGACTCCGCCTGCTGCGGCTGGGTCAGCGCGTGCGGTTGGAGACCGACGCGCAGCGACACGTTGTTGCGGTCGCGCTCGTCACCATGTAGTCGGCCGCGACGCCCGCGACCTCCACCTGCCAATCGCCTCCGCGGACCCAGGGCCGAACGGCCTGAACCCCAGATGTCAGGAAACATTTGCCGCGACAAGGCTTGGCGAGTAGGCCTATCAGGTGATGATGGATTACGTGACGCCGATCCCTGACCCCGCACCTTCCGACTCCCCGACGTCCGACCCGTCGCCGGCCGCGCCGCATCAGCGTCGCATCCGGTCGAACGCGCCCGAGGCGAGCGGTCGCTCGCGCCTGTCCGGCGCCACGCCGGCGGATTCCAGCGTCACATCGCCTCCACCGGCGGCCGAATCTCCATCGGTGGCCGAGCACCCAACTCGATCCACGCCGCGGCCGACGCCGGCCGCGCCGCTGCGCGGACCCGACGGAAGGTTCGCCGCGCAGGGCCTGACGAGCGGCGGGGTCGCGAAGGCGTCCGAGAGTGCCACCACGGCCGCCGTAGCGTCTCCCGCCGGTCAACCTGAGGGGCCGACCGATGCGCGCGCCGACGACCCGGCAGTGCCCCGCACGATCGTGTCGTCCGCGGCGACCGTGAGCGTCACGCCGGCCAACCGCCGGATCGAGGTACGGCGACCAGACCAGGTGCTGGCGTCGGTCGGCGCGTCGGACCGCCGCCCGGCGGGGGCAGGTGAGACCAACGGCTACGCGGGCGCCGCCCAGACGGCCAGACTGAGCGCCGAGCCGCCCGCCCCCGGAAGCACCGGGCATCCGGTCTCGGCGGATCCCCCCATCGAGCGGACCGCCGCGGTGCCCGGCTCCGGCCGTACCGTCGAATCGGTGGAGGCGGCCGGACGCGACACGACCCGCTCGACCCCGCCGATGGTCGGATTCGACGCGGCCGGCGCGGACGCGCCGCCGCCCGAGGAA
>DASQPR010000699.1:0-2232 GCA_035643815.1 Micromonosporaceae bacterium
CCGACGTCCGCTCCCCGTCGGTGCTCACCCTGACGAGCCTCAGCGCGTGAAGTGACCGCCGACCTCAGCCACTCCGTCGACGGTCGCCTCTTCGTGGTTGCCGGGGCGGCTATCCGAACTGTCCGGGCTGGTAGTCACCGGCCGGCTGGCGGGTGATGACGTTCAGGCGGTTCCAGGCGTTGATCTCGGCGATGAGCGACACCAACGCGCCGAGCTGATCATCGTCGTAATGCTTGGCCGCATTCGCCCAGGCGTCATCGGTGACGCCAGTGGCGGCGTCGGCGATCCGCGTGCCCTGCTCAGTGAGTTCCAGCGCGGCCCGCTCGGCCTCGGTGAAGACCGTCGCCTCCCGCCACACCGCGACCAGGTTCAGCCGCAGCTGGGTTTCGCCGGCGTGCGCGGCGTCCTTCGTGTGCATGTCGGTGCAGACCGCGCAACCGTTGATCTGGCTAGCCCGGAGCTTCACCAGCTCTTGTGTCGCGGCCGGCAGGGCCGTATCGGCGACCACCCTGCTCGCCGAGACAAGGTGCTTGATGAACTTGGTCATGACAGTGCCGCCGAGCGGGTTGAGACGCGGTTCCATGTGGTTTTCCTCTCCTTGTTACCTGTCCCTCTCGGCACTACGACGACACAGCCCACCGGAATGTCAGGCGAGGTGGCAACCTCGCAGTCTGGGGCGCTGCCTCGTCGATCGGTAAGTCTTCATGGCGGCAAACTGTGGGAAGCGACCTAACCGCCCGGACAGCCGTGTCCACCGCTGACCGGGATGCATTGGGTCACGACGGGAGCGGGCTTGGGCGGCTTCGACCGTTGAGCGGCGGCGTACAGGCCGAGGTCGAGAATCGACGCGGCGGCGACCAGGACGCCGAAGAGGACCGCTTGCACCGAATGCTTGGTACGAGCGGCGAGCACGCAACCGATCGCGGGGATCACGAGAATCACGATCGCGAATGCCACCGTTGCCGCGTGCGCCCGATCGATCTGTGACTGCGGGAGCGGCTCGGCGCCGGCAAGGTGGAACGACTTCAGGAACGCGTACCCGATTAGCAAAGGGGGACCGGCGATCAGGGCAGCCCATATCAGCGCGAGAGCCACGTCGGTCCGGCCGCTGGTCGCCGCGGCCGGCTCGGACGGGGCGGGCACCGGCTCACCGTGTCGCGTCGACATGAACAAAATGATGAACGACTCCGTCAACCGTCGCGCCACGCACGCGCCCGCGGGTCGTCGCCGGGGACGTGTCGTCACTGGTGTTCGCGAGTGAGACCATCCGTGAGATGCACGCGACAGACGCGTGCCCGACGAGAGATCAGGAGGCGCCGTGCCGGTAGGTCCAGACCCCGCTGAGGCCGCCCTACGCCGACGTGCGCCACTACTCGACGCGTATCTGAGCGCGCTCGACAGCCGACGTCGGCCTTTCACGATCCCGGGCCACAAACACCGAGCCACGGTCGGGCGGGTCACGGCCGGCGACGTGCCGTTGTACGGCGGCCTCGACACCGTCAAGCAACAGCGCGGCACGTTGGCTCACGCCGAACGTCTCGCCGCACGGCTGTGGAATGCCGACTTCGCCAGGTTTTCCGTCGGCGGCTCGACCCACGGCAACCAAGTGTTCGCTCTCGCGGTCGGCCGACCGGGCGAACGGGTTGTCGTGCCTCGCACTCTGCACCGTTCGCTGCTGCTGGGCCTCGTCCTTGCCGATCTCGCACCGGTATGGCTGCCGGCGCGCGTCGAATCCTCTGTGGCGCTACCGCTGGCTCCGACGCCCGATGACGTCCGGCAAGCGCTCGCATCACATGCCGACGTGTGCGCCGTATTCATTGGCGACCCAACCTACATCGGCACGACCGGCGACGTCGCCGGGGTCGCGGAGGCGGCGCACGCGGCCGGCAAGCCGCTCATTGTCGACGCGGCCTGGGCCGCACATTTCGGATTTCACCCTGCCCTGCCGCCACACCCCCTCACCGCTGGAGCCGACGGCATGGTCACCAGCGCGCACAAGATGCTGCCCGCCTATTCTCAGGCCGCTCTCGTGCTTGCCCGCACCGAACGCCTGGACGCATCCCGGCTCGACGCCGCATTCGAAGCGACCAACACCACCAGCCCCGCCGGCAGCATCCTTGCGAGCATCGACGCGGCGCGCGCATTGCTCCAGACCAGCGGCCACGATCTGCTCGACGACCTCGTGAACACCGTCACCACCGCCCGGGAAGTCCTGGCCACCGTGCCTGGCTT
>DASQPR010000700.1:0-3972 GCA_035643815.1 Micromonosporaceae bacterium
TGACGGCGTCGGCCGAAGATCGCGCGCTGATGCTCGGCGTGATCCGCCGGACCGCCGAGACCGTGTTCGTGCCGCTGACCGTCGGCGGCGGCGTACGCACGCCGGACGACGTCGATGTGTTGCTGCGGGCGGGCGCGGACAAGATCGCGGTGAACACCGCGGCGATCGCACGGCCGGATCTCGTCGCCGACATCGCGCGACGCTTCGGCAATCAGGTGCTCGTGTTGTCGGTGGACGCGCGTCGTACGGCGGGCGGCGGGTTCGAGGTCACCACCCACGGTGGCCGGCGTTCGGCCGGCCTGGACGCGATCGACTGGGCGCGGCGTGGCGCGGAACTCGGGGCAGGCGAGATCTTGCTCAACGCGATGGATGCCGACGGAACGCGGCGCGGCTTCGACATCGAGCTGCTCAGGCGCGTGCGCGACGCGGTCAACGTACCCATCATCGCATCGGGCGGCGCCGGCGCCGCCGCGGACTTCCCACCGGCGGTCGAGGCGGGCGCGGACGCCGTCCTGGCCGCGAGCATCTTCCACTATGGCGAGGTCTCGATCGGCGCGGTGAAGCAGGCGCTGAGGGAGGCCGGGCATCCGGTGCGTTGACCACAGCTGACGGGTTACTTCAGCGTGAGCAACTGGTCCACGAGGGCATCGCCGAGCCACACCTCGTAACGTTCGGGAGTCCAACCGCGTTCGAGCACGAGCGTCCGATAGATCTCCGGTACGACCAATGCCACGTAGATGTCCACCGCCTGCTCGACCGTTACACGCGGTGTGAGCTGGCGCGCGATCGCGGTCAGATGTCGCCGGAAGGCGCGCTCCCGATTGGCCAGGATGACCTGTTGTGCTCGTGCGATGTCGGGGTCGACGCGAGCCGCCTCCTGGTAGATCGCGATCACGTCGTACATGAGCTCGAACTGTCGACGCTGGAGCCCCGCGGCCATCCGCAGCCCGGCCGCCGGGTCGGGGTGGGCGATCGCGTCGTCGTGGACCCGGTCGACCTCCAACTCGGCTACCACGAGATGGGCGAGGTGCTGAAGGATGCTCGCCTTGCCGCCGAACGCTGAATAGATCGTCGGGGCCGGAATGTCGGCGGTTTCGGCTATCGCGGCAATTGTGGTCGGCACATATCCACGCTCGGCGAACAGCCCACGCGCGGCCCGTGCGATCTGGTCCTTCGTGGCCAGAGCCTGCCGTTGGCGATGGGTCGGACCATCGCGCCGGACAACCATGCCAAGAGAGTACCAATCTTTTGGCCATAGTACGGCAATGATGAGTCGAGCGGACCTCTGGCGGATCCACGGCCCGAGGAGCGTAAGCCTCGCATTGATCCACCACGGTGGACGATTAGCGTCACGATCGCGGCCTCAATCGTCCACCGCAGTGGATCATCGCCGAGGCGGTACCGCCGCGGCCGATTCGCTAGCTGGTCGCGCCGGACGCCGGTACGACATCGAGCGTCGGCTCGGTCAGCGACACGTACACCGGCTCGGGCTCCCGGTCGCGGACGGACAACAGCGGGATCATCACGTGTGCTAGCGGGCCGATCGAGACGGCGAACAGCAGCGTCACCCAACCGACGGTGCCGCCGAGCAGCCAGCCGACGAAGAGGACGGTCAGCTCGATCGCCGTACGCACGACGCGGATCTGGGCAAACCATTGACCGGGCCACATCGTCGCCACACCGGTCATCAGACCGTCGCGCGGACCAGGGCCGAGACGTGCCCCGATGTATAGCCCGGACGCCACACCGGTGCCGACGATCCCGGCGACCGCGTACGTCCACCGTAGCCACAGATCGTGCGGCACCGGCAGGACGTCGTTGACGGCGTTGACAACCAGTCCAATCACGATCGCGTTGCTGACCGTGCCGATGCCCGGTCGCTGGCGCAGCGGTATCCACAGCAGCAGCACGAAGACGCCGACCACGATGACGACGACGCCGAAGCTCAGCCCAGTCAGCTTGGCCAGGCCCTGGTGGAACACGTCCCAGGGATCAAGCCCCAGATTCGCCGCGATCATCAGGCTCATGCCGGTGCCGTACAGGGCGAGCCCGAGGAAGAGGGCGGCGAGGCGGCGTAGCGGTCGATCGCGCAGCGGGAGGTTGCCAATCCGAGCCATGGATGCCACTCTGAAGGCCAATCGAGCGTGAACCAAGAGCCAATTGGTGGTGAGTGGCCGTGACGCGGGCAATTCGGGGGAGCCAACTCGTCCGGTTACTGGGTCCATGGCAGTCCAGTGGCAATGGCCGTCGCGCAGTCCCAGACTATCTAGCCCTCGCCGACACGCTTCGGGGGCTGGTCACCGACGGGCGACTTGCGCTTGACGTACGGCTGCCGGCGGAACGCGAACTAGCCGAGGCGCTGCGGATCAGTCGTACGACGGTGACCGGCGCGTACAACGTGCTGCGTACGTCGGGGCACCTGGATAGCCGGCGCGGCGCCGGTAGCTGGACGCGGCTCCCGGGCGGTGTACGTGTGGGACAAAATGGATGGTGGACGCCGGAGACGGCTCCTGATCTGATCGACTTCGCGACGGCCGCACTGGCCGCACCGCCGGAGATGGTGGCGGCCGCGAGCGATGCCGTGGCCGCGCTGCCCCGGTATCTGTCGGGTGCCGGCTACCACCCGACCGGCCTGCCGGAGCTCCGGGCAGCGGTGGCCGAGGCGTACACCGGCCGCGGTGTGCCGACCTCACCCGAGCAGATCATGGTGACCAACGGTGTTCAGCACGCGCTGGATCTGGCCCTGCGACTGCTGGCGCCGCCGGGAAGCACCGTGCTGACCGAGTCGCCGACCTATCCCAACGCGCTCGCCGCCTTCGCGGCACGACGTCATCGCGTGCACACGTACGGCGTCGCCGACGGCTGGGACACCGAACTGCTGCTCGCCGCCGTACGGCAGACGAGCGCCCGGGTTGCCTACCTCGTCCCGGAATTCCAGAACCCGACGGGTCACCTCATGTGCGACGAACTGCGGGCGGCCTTGCCGGCGGTCGCACACGCCGCCGGGACCGACCTCATCGTGGACGAGACGTTCGTCGACCTGCCGCTGGACGGTTTGGCGGCGACGGGCGCGGCGAAGGGCGTGGCGACGGGTGCGGCGACGGGTGTGCCGACGGGTGCGGCGATGCCACTGCCGGTCGCAGCGCACGACCGGCACGCCCGGGTGATCTCCATCGGCGGGATGAGCAAGCCCTACTGGGGTGGCTTGCGGATCGGGTGGATCCGGGCGACCGAGCCGATCGTGCAGCGGCTGACCGCCGTGCGGGTCGGCGTGGACATGTCCGGGCCGGTCCTGGATCAGCTCGTCGCGGTCGAGCTGCTGGCCCGCTCGGAATCCATCGTGCCGGCCCGGCGCGTGCAGCTTCGCGAGCAGCGCGATGTGCTGGCCGCGGCGCTGCGCCGTGAACTGCCGGCGTTGCGGTTCCGGCTGCCGGCCGGTGGCGTGACCCTCTGGGCGGAACTGGATGCCCCCGTGTCGAGCGCGCTGGCCCGATCGGCCGAGACGTTCGGCGTCCGGCTTGCGCCTGGCCCAAAGTTCGGCATGGACGGCACGCTGGAGCGCTTCGTACGGTTGCCGTTCACCCTCTCCGGCGACGTACTGACCGAGGCGGTGTCGCGGATCGCGGCAGCGTACGCCGACGTGGCCCGGGGCAGTCGTCGAACGTGGGAGGCACCGGCCCTGGTCGCTTGACCATGTGAGTCGCTTGACCATGTGGCGAATCGCTTGATCGTGGGACGAACAGAACGGCGCCGGCCCACCCGCTGGTGGACCGGCGCCGAGCGCTTGCGTGGATCGGTCAGATGCCGTCGCCCTGGTTCGGAGGCTGAGCCGGCGCCTGTCCGGGCGTGTAGTTAGTCGGCGGCGGCTGGTAGCCGCCCTGGGCCTGCGGCGGCGCGTAACCGCCGGCCGGTGGCGGCTGGTAGCTCGCCGGTGCGGTCGGCTTGGACGTGCGCCCGGTCGGGATCGCGACC
>DASQPR010000701.1:0-4242 GCA_035643815.1 Micromonosporaceae bacterium
GTGCCCGAACCGTAGAGATCGCCGGTCCGCAGCGACGCGCCGTTGCACGTCATGTGGGCGAGTTGTTGGGCCGGCGTCCAGTACATCGTCCGGAACGGCGGCCGCGACACCACGGTGTCGTTCCATGCCACCGACAGGGACAGGTCGTAGCCGAATCGCGCGGTCTCGAGTAGGTAGCGCGCAACCGGCGGATCCTGCTTCGGTGCTGCCACCCGCGCGGCGGCCAGCGCGGACAATGGCGTCACCCAGGCCGAGATGGACGTCGCGAATGACTTGCCCAGGAACGGGCCGAGCGGCACGGTCTCGTAGGACTGCAGATCACGCGCCGACCAGTCGTTCAGCAGGACCAGGCCGAACACGTGATCCTCGAAAGAATCCGCACCCACCGGCTCGCCGAGCGCGGACGGCACACCGACGACGAACCCGACCTCGGCCTCGATATCCAGCCGCACCGACGGTCCGTACCGCAGCTGCTCACCCGGCTCGCGGCGTTGGCCGCACGGCCGGACGACATCCGTGCCTGTCACGATGACCGTGCCGGCACGACCGTGATAGCCGACCGGGAGGTGCTTCCAGTTCGGCTGCAGCGGCGGCTGACCGGGGCGGAAGATCTGTCCGACGTTGGCCGCGTGCGCCTCGGACGAATAGAAGTCCACATAGTCCGCGACTTCGAACGGCAACAGCATCGTGCAATCGGCTAATGGCACCAGAATCGGCTCGACTGCGTGTCGGGCGGTCGGATCGGTGAGCAGGCCGACGAGCTGTCGCCGCACCCGATCCCACGCGATCGGCCCGAGCGCCATGAACGCATTCAACGTCGATGCGAAGAACGCTCCGCCGGCATCGACCAGATCGACGCGCTCGGCTGCCGCGAGATCAAGAACAAAATCCCCTACGCGTACGCCGACGGTAGGCACCTGCCGGCCACGTACGAACACGCCGTACGGCAGGTTCTGCACGCCGTACGGCGAACCGTCGGCTCCCGGAACCCAGCTCACGACGGTCACGCGGCCGCTCCGTGCAGCAGTCGTAGGTGAGCGAGATCGGCCAGCGGCTCATCGATGCTGCAGCTGCCGTAGCCGACCCACAGTGGACGCGGACGATCGAGTCCTCGCCGGACGGCCTCGACAACGGGTAGCGGATCGGTCGCGGCGAGCAGCTCGGCGACCTCGGACACCTCGGCATCGTCCGCGGCCGCGAGGACGCCGGCCAGGATCCCGAGAAAGCCGTGGTGGACGAAACCGGTCTCCGGATCGGCCCGCCGGATCGCGTGGTGGAGGCCGGCGGTGAGCTTGAACGGCACGTCGAGATCCCGGCAGGCACAGATGACGGCGGCCAACTCGATCGGCGTCGGAAAGAGTTCGGACGCGAGACCACCGGTCCGGAACTTCGCGGCGATCAGGGTGCCGCCCGCGCGCGCCGATGCGATCGTGGCCAGTGCTTCGTGTAGGCCAACGCTGAGCGGCACCTCGGCGTACCCGATGAATCGAGGCCAACCGGCGAGGCGGCCGAGCAGATAGTCGAGCCCGGGCTGCGGATCCTCCCGTCGCTTCGCGACGGCGACTTCGACCTGGCGGATGCAAATGCGTTCGTCGACCGCGGCGATCGCGTCGGCCAACCCGGCCAGCCCGGTGTCGCCGATGACGCCGATCGAGATGCGTTCGTCCGCACCGAGCAGCGGGACCAGTGAGCGCAGCATCGACGCCGGAATCAGGAGCGGGCCGACCATGTCCGCGTACCACGCCGTGCGGTGTCCGCGATGCGCGGCGACGGCCTCCGGAAGCGGCGCGCTGCCGGGCGGGAACACCGCGGCGTCGTCGATCAGGCCGCGCAGCAGCGAAGGCACCTGTGTTGACACGGCTCAGAACCTATCGGACGCTACATATGGCGGACAACAGCGTCCGATTATCGGACGTTGCCGTCCGGCAAACGGCTGAACGGTCACCAACGTGCCGATTACCGTTGAAGTCGGGCAAGACGGTCGGATGCCGAGACCTCGGACGGACGTCGGACTACAACCGTGCAGCGAAGGAGCTGAAATGCCGTATTACCGCCGGGTCGGCGAATTGCCGCCCAAGCGCCATACGCAGTTCCGCCAACCCGACGGTTCGCTCTACGCCGAGGAACTGATGGGCCAGGAAGGGTTCTCCTCCGACTCGTCGCTGCTGTATCACCGCTTCCTGCCAACCGCGATCGTGGCCGCCGAGGAGTACGACCCGCCAGCGTGGACCCGTGCGGCCAACCGGCCGCTCAAGCCGCGCCACTTCCAAACTCACAAGCTGGACAGCTCCGGCGCTGATCCCATCCTCGGCCGCCAACATCTGATGGCCAACGACGACTGCCGGATCTCGTACGTAACCGCCGACCAGCCGTCGCCGCTCTACCGCAACGCAATCGGCGACGAGTGCGTCTACATCGAAGCTGGCGGCGCCATTATCGAGTCGACGTTCGGTGTGCTGGAGGCCGGCGCGGGCGACTACGTTGTCATCCCAACATCGGTGATCCACCGCATCGTCCCGACCGGCGGAACGCCGCTGCGGACGCTCGTGATCGAGGCGACCGGGCATATCGGACCGCCGAAGCGTTACCTGTCCGTACGTGGCCAGTTCCTGGAGAGCTCGCCGTACTGTGAGCGGGATCTGCGCGGACCGGCCGATCCGCTCGTCGTGGAAGCGTCCGACGTCGAGGTGTACGTCCAGCACCGGTCCCGTGGTGCCGGCCCGACCGGTACGGCGTGGACAAAGTTCACCTACGCCAACCACCCGTTCGACGTGGTCGGCTGGGACGGCTGCCTCTATCCGTGGGCGTTCTCGATCCACGACTTCGAGCCGATCACCGGTCGGGTTCACCAGCCGCCGCCCGTACACCAGACGTTCGAGGGACCGAACTTCGTGATCTGCTCGTTCGTGCCGCGCAAGGTCGACTACCACCCGCTGTCGATCCCGATCCCGTACAACCACCACAATGTCGACTCGGACGAGATGCTGTTCTACACGGGCGGCAACTACGAGGCGCGTCGCGGTTCGGGCATCGAACAGGGCTCGATCTCGTTGCACCCGAGCGGTTTCACCCACGGTCCCCAACCCGGCGCCGTCGAGCGTGCGATCGGCGTCGAATTCTTCGACGAACTCGCGGTCATGGTCGACACGTTCCGGCCGCTCGATCTGTGCGAACCGGCGCTTGCCGTCGAGGACGCCGGCTACGCCTGGACGTGGGCGCGGCGCTCGGGCCCGCCGGCCTCTGCCGATCGCGAGCCGGCCGCCGCCGCCGATAGCGAGCCGGACACGTCAACCGGCTGAGGTAAGTTCGCGCGCTCCGGGGCCGCGCTAGTTGTGGGTTGCCGCCTTGTCCGGCCGGACACGGCAGACGACACGGATAACCTCGGGCGGCTCGACCCTGAAGTCGACGCCGTCGTAGCGCTGCGACAACTCTTGGATGAGTTCGCGCCCATTCTCTTCGGTCAACTCGACGGGACCGCGGATCTCGACATATTCGTACGGGTCCTTCGGGTCGAACATGCAAATCGCTACGCGCGGATCGCGCTCCATGTTCTTCGTCTTCCGACGTCCCCGGATCGTAGAGAACAACACGTCGTCGCCGTCACGCTTGGCCCAGATGACGGTGGACTGCGGCGCGCCGTCCGGATTGATGGTCGACAGGGTCACGAAGGTATTCGTGTCGAGGAGACGCTTGGCGAGATCGGGCAGCGGAACGGACATGCACCGATCATGCCACGGCGGCCTACAGTGGGCTGCGTGCAGAGGTCGCACCCGAACCGGCGTCCGATAGCGGCGGCGATCGTGTTCGCGCTCGTACCCTGGATTACTCTCGGATTCGGCTCGGCGCTCGCCTTTGCGCTCGCCGCCGTCTTCCTCCGCGGCCTCAGCCGTTTTGCCACCGCCGGCCTGTGGGCTTCCGCGGCGCTCTACGCGGCGGCGCTGGGGTTGTTCTTCGCCACGGTCGATGACGCGCCGGACGACTCGCTCACGCCGGCCGCGACCACCGCACTCCTGGTGATGTTCGTCGTCGCCGGCATCGAGGCCGTGGCGCTGTCTCCGTTGGTCACCCGGACGATGCGTCGATCGGATACGCAGCTCGACCGGGGTGACGTGATAGCCCAGATGTCAACGGCCGAGCGCGACAAGTTGGCGCACGATCCGTCTATCCAGGCGGCCATAGAGCAGCGCGAGCGTCGGAACCTTGCCCGCAAGATCGTGGCCGACGATCGCGCCTTGGCGACCA
>DASQPR010000702.1:0-5330 GCA_035643815.1 Micromonosporaceae bacterium
GGCCCCCGCACCCTCGGCCGGCAGCACGCCTATGGGACGGCTCTGAGGACTGCGGGTGTCGTCCAGCTGCTCGGCCGCGTGCTCGGGCCGGTCGCCACGCTGCTGATCCTGATCGGCAACATGATCACGCCCGGCCGAGGCTTCCGCGAGGGCCCGTTCGCGTCCCAGGTCGAGCTGCGCGAGCTGGTCGATCTCGCGGAGGAGCGCGGCGTCGTCGAGCACGGCGAGCGCGACATGATCCACTCCGTTTTCGCGCTCGGCGACACCATTGCTCGTGAGGTAATGGTCCCGCGGACCGACATGGTTTACCTCGCCGAGAACGCGACCCTTCGCCAGGCCCGCGCGCTCGCGCTGCGTTCCGGGTTCTCCCGGGTCCCGCTGATCGGCGAGAACATCGACGACGTGCTCGGCATCGTCTACCTGAAGGACGTCATCAAGGCGATCGACGCCGGCCGCTCGGAGAACGATCTCGCGCGCGATGCGATGCGGCCGGCGATCTACGTGCCGGAGTCGAAGCCGGTCGACGATCTGCTGTCGGAGATGCAGGCCGCCCGCACGCATATGGCGATCATCGTCGACGAGTACGGCGGCACCGCCGGCCTGGTGACGATCGAGGACATCCTCGAGGAGATCGTCGGCGAGATCACCGACGAGTACGACGTCGAGCGACCTCCGGTCGAGCACCTCGGCGATGGGTCGATCCGAGTCACGGCGCGGTTGCCGGTCGAAGATCTGGGCGAGTTGTTCGACGTCGACCTACCGGGCGACGAGGTGGAGACCGTCGGTGGACTGCTGGCGCAGGCGCTCGGCCGGGTGCCGATTCCGGGCGCGCGGGCCACGGTCGACGGCCTTCTGCTCACCGCCGAGGGCACCACCGGCCGGCGCAATCGCATCGACACGGTCCTCGTCCGGCGCGCCGAGCCCGACGACAAGGAAAAGGCCAACCTGCGAGAAAGGCAATCCGCCGATGTCTGACGCGCCCACCGGCAAGCCCGCAACGCTGTCGGCCGAGGACGCGAAGTTGGTCACCCTAGCGCGGGCCGCGCGGGCCCGGTCGAGCGCTTCCGAAGGAGCGGCGGTACGGGATGGCGACGGCCGCACGTACGCCGGCTCATCGGTTGTGTTGCCGTCGCTGTCGCTGACCGCCTTGCAGTTTGCCGTCGCGTCGGCAGTAAACGGGGGCACCGGCACGATCGAGGCGGCCGTGGTCGTCACCGGATCCGAGTCGCTCGACGCCGCCGGCAAGTCCGCGGTGCACGATGTGAGCCCGGGCGCGCCGATCCATCTCGCGTCGCCGTCCGGTGACGTCCTCGCGACGTACGCGGACTGACGGCATGTCCGATCCGTACCGGGCCGGGTTCGCGTGCTTCGTCGGCCGGCCGAACGCCGGCAAGTCGACGCTCACCAACGCGATCATGGGCCAGAAGATCGCGATCACGTCGAGCAAGCCGCAGACAACACGACATGTGATCCGGGCGGTGCTGCACCGACCAAACGCCCAGCTGGTGCTGGTCGACACGCCGGGTCTGCACCGGCCGCGCACATTGCTCGGCGAGCGGCTGAACGACCTCGTACGGCAGACCTGGAGGGAGGTCGACGTCATCGGCCTGTGTATTCCGGCCAACGAGCCGATCGGTCGCGGTGACCGCTTCATCAGTTCGGAGATGGCCGAACTGAAGCCGACGATGGTCGCCGTCGTCACGAAGACGGACCTGGTCGACCGGAAGACCCTGACCGAGCAGCTGGTGGCCGTGAATCAGCTGGCCGTTTTCGCCGACATCGTTCCATGCAGCGCGGTCTCCGGGGAACAGCTCGACGTGCTCGTCGATGTTTTGAGCCAGCATCTGCCAGAGTCGCCGCAGCTTTACCCGGACGGGATGATCACCGACGAGCCGGAGCAGGTGCTCGTCGGTGAGCTGATCCGCGAGGCGGCGCTGGAGGGCGTACGAGATGAGTTACCCCACTCGATCGCGGTCATCGTCGAGGAGATGCAGGTCGAAGGACGGCTGACCCGGATCTTCGCCGACCTCTACGTGGAGCGCCCGTCGCAGAAGGCGATCGTCATCGGACATCAGGGATCGCGGTTGCGTGATGTCGGCAGCCGGGCTCGAGCCGGCATCGAGGAACTGCTCGGCACCAAGGTCTATCTCGATCTGCACGTACGCGTGGCCAAGGAGTGGCAGCGCGACCCGAAGCAGCTGCGTCGTCTAGGTTTCTGACCGCTCCGGCTGGTCGGGGTCGGATAGCCCGTCGGCCCCCAACGCCAGTTGTACGGAACATGGGCGGTTCCGCGGCCGGCGAGCGCCGAAGTCCCGTACAAGTTCAGCACCAACCCGGCACCAACCCGACACACGATCCGTCGCACCGGCGGGCGAGAATGGCAGGCGTGGTCGCCGGATTCCGTACGAAGCTCTATCGCGATGACGCGGTCGTGCTGCGCTGGCAGAAGCTCGGCGAGTCGGACCGGATCGTCACGCTGTTCACCCGGCGGCACGGCATCGTGCGCGCGGTTGCCCGGGGCGTACGGCGGACCAAGTCCAAGTTCGGGGCGCGACTCGAACCGTTCGGTCACGTCGACATCCAGATTGCCGAGGGCCACAGCACCCTCCATACGGTCGCCCAGGTCGAGGGCATCGAGCTGTATGGTGGCCGGATCTCCGACGACTATCCGCGCTATACGGCGGCGAGCGCCATCGCCGAGACCGCCGAGCGGCTTACCGCGATCGAAAATGAGCCGTCGCTGCGACTGTTCCTGCTGACTCTCGGCGCTCTGCGCGTGCTGGCGTCGGGCGAGCACACCGCGTCGCTTGTGCTCGATGCGTATCTGTTGCGCGCGATGGCCGCCGCCGGATGGGCACCGGCGCTGGACGCCTGCGCCGTCTGCGGCACGCCGGGCAAGCACGCCGCTTTCTCCGTAGCGGCGGGTGGGGCCGTGTGCCCGGACTGCCGGCCGCCCGGCGGCTCCCATCCGGCCCCGGCCACCCTCGATCTCATGGTGGCCTTGGCCGGCGGCGACTGGGTGCGCGCGGACGCCGCCGACGCGGGTCCTCGGCGTGAGGCATCTGGCCTGGTGGCGGCGCACCTGCAATGGCATCTCGAGCGCGGGTTACGCTCGCTGCCGCTGGTGGATCGAGCAGACCGGGAGCGTGCGTGATCAGGACCACAACCCGCCGTCGGGAGTGGGTAGCGCCATCGGCGCATCCATCCGGTGCGCGGCCACCGCAATTGCCGGCCGCGGCCATGCCCGATCACGTCGCGATCATCATGGACGGCAACGGGCGCTGGGCGAAGCAGCGTGGTTTGCCGCGCACGGAGGGGCATGCCCGAGGCGAAGCCGCGCTCTTCGACGTCATCGAGGGCGCGATCGAACTCGGCATCGGCAACCTGTCGGCATACGCATTCTCGACCGAGAATTGGCGGCGCTCGCCGGAGGAGGTCCGGTGGCTGATGAACTTCAACCGTGACGTGATCCACCGCCGCCGCGACCAGTTCGTCGAGATGGGCGTACGGGTGCGTTGGGTCGGTCGACGGCCGAAGCTGTGGCGCAGTGTGATCCACGAGCTGGAGATCGCCGAGGACATGTCCCGGGACAACGACCTGATCAACCTGTTCTTCTGCGTGAATTACGGCGGCCGGGCCGAGATCACGGATGCGGCTTCGGCGCTGGCCGCGGACGTGGCGGCCGGCCGGGTCAAGCCAGATCGGATCACCGAGAAAGTGTTCGCCAGTTATCTCGATGAGCCGGACATGCCCGACGTCGACCTCGTGCTGCGGTCGTCGGGCGAGCAGCGGCTGTCGAATTTCCTCATCTGGCAGGCGGCCTACGCCGAATATGTATCGCTCGATACGTATTGGCCGGATTTCGACCGCCGGCATTTGTGGTACGCGTGCGAGCTCTACGCCCAGCGTGACCGCCGTTTCGGGGGAGCCTTGCCGAACCCGGTCGCACCACCGCCGGCGACCGGTAGCTGATCGCAAGATCCACTATGTTTACGGACATCCGATAGCCTCCGAAAGTATGAGGATCTCGGTGCGCGGTCTGACCCTCGACGTTTCCGTCGACGGCCCTTCGGACGGCCCCGCCGTCCTCTTGTTGCACGGCTTCCCGCAGAACGCGACCGAATGGCGCCGCGTCATTCCGGCGCTGCACGCGGCCGGTCTCGGCACGATCGCGCCGGATCAGCGCGGTTACTCCCCGGGCGCGCGGCCGGCCGAGGTCGAGGCGTACGTGATGAAGGAGTGTGTCGCGGACGCCGTTGCGCTGCTCGATGCCCTCGAGGTCGACCGCGTTCACGTCGTCGGACACGACTGGGGCGCGGTGGTCGCCTGGCGGCTCGCCGCCGACTTTCCGGATCGCGTACACACGCTGACGGCAGTCTCCGTGCCGCATCCCACGGCATTCGCCGACGCCATCGAAAACGAACCCGACCAGCAGCGCCGCTCGTCCTACTTCGGGCTGTTCCGGCAGGCTGGCCACGCCGAAAATGTTCTCCTCGACGACAACGGAGCCCGGTTGCGTGCGATGTTCGCCGGCTGCCCGCCCGAGCTGATCGACGACTACGTCGCGCCGATGCTCGACCGGGCCACGTTGACCGGCGCCCTGAATTGGTATCGAGCGATGTCGAACGAGTCGCTGGCCGCCGGTGACGTGACCGTCCCGACCACGTACGTGTGGGGTGACAGCGATCCGGCGGTCGGTGCGGTGGCCGCGCGCGCATGCAGCCGCTACGTCACCGACGACTACCGGTTCGTGCCGCTGACCGGCGTCGGTCACTGGGTCCCGGACGAGGTGCCGGGCGCGATGGCCGAGGCCATCCTGTCCCGCATCGAGGACTGAGCCGCGCCGCGATCGTGCGCCCAAGCCACGACCCGCGCGGGGATCGAGCGTGCTCCGCGCCGAAGATCGGGCACGAATGAGCCCGTACCAGCGGATTCGTGTTACGGCCCGACGCAAAGCTGTTTCTGTGGGCCTACTGACGGGTAACCTAGCGGATGTGTAGCGGTGCCCTTCGATGCAAAAGCGATGCAGGAGGTGGCCATGACGGCGACGGACGCCCGCCCGGACAGCATCACGCCTGACCCGGCGAAGGCCGGCGAAAACGTCAAAGCCGGCGAAGACGCCAAAATCGGCGAGAACGCCGCGGTCGGGAGCGCGACCCACGTTGACGAGAAGCAGGCGCGACAGGTCGCCGAGGCGGCCCGGGAGGCCGACTGGCGCAAGCCGAGCTTCGGCAAGCAGCTGTTCCTTGGCCGCCTCCGGATGGACCTGGTCGAGCCGTGGCCGACTCCCGATCCCGAGCAGCAGGCCGACGGTGAGGCATTCCTGGCCA
>DASQPR010000703.1:0-7011 GCA_035643815.1 Micromonosporaceae bacterium
TCGAATTCAATGCACAGCGCCGCGCGGTCCTCGACAACCACGTCCGGGCGACGCTCGCCCTGGCGGCCCAGGTCGCGGCCGGCCGGGCGCCGAAGCCGGACATCGTGATCTGGCCCGAGAACTCCAGCGACATCGACCCGCTCGTCGCCGACGATCCGGGCAACGCGGACGCTGCCACCGAAATCACCGCCGCGGCGAACACGATCGGCGCTCCGATCCTGGTCGGCGCGGTGCTCGAGGGCCCCGGGACTAATGACCGCAACGCATCCATCGTGTGGCTGCCCGGCCCGACGGGCGGCCCGCAGTCCGGGCCGCACGGCACGTACGTCAAGCAGCATCCGGTGCCCTTCGCCGAATACATACCGTTGCGCGGCGTGGCCCGGTTGGTGTCCAAGAAGGTCGACCTGGTCACACACGACTTCGTTGCCGGCAAGACGCACGGCATCCTGGACCTGGGCGGCGTGCGGGTGGGCGACGCGATCTGCTTCGAGGTCGCCTACGACAACATCGTGCGGGACACGGTCACCGGCGGGGCGCAGCTGCTGGCCGTGCAGACGAACAACGCCGACTTCGACCGGGCCGAGGCAAGCCAGCAACTGGCCATGGTCCGGCTGCGAGCGGTGGAGCATGGTCGGGACGCGCTGATGGTGTCCACGGTGGGGATATCCGGTTTTGTCGACGCCAGCGGCGGGGTGCACAATGCCACCGGATTCAACGTGGCAGCGACGGAGCTGCGTCAGTTGCGGTTGGGCGAACACCGTACGCTGGCCACCGAGTTGGGGCCGATACCCGAGTTCATCGGGGGCGGGCTCGCGCTCGCGTTCCTGCTCGGCGCCGTGTGGACGCGCCGTGCCCGCCGTGCCGGCATCCGCCGGGCCGGCACCGCACCGAACACCGGACACGGGGTGACCACCGCATGAGCGAACGCACGACACCCGGCGCCGAACCCGGGCCGCCGGTGGAAGGCCCACGCGTTCCGTCCGAGGGTGCGGGCGGCTATCCGGGCGTGGGCCGCGTGCTTGTGATCATCCCGACGTACAACGAGATCGACAATCTCGACATGATCGTCGGGCGCGTCCGGGCGGCGGTTCCATCGGCCGAGATTCTCGTCACCGATGACAACAGCCCGGATGGGACCGGTCGGCGGGCCGACGAGCTCGCCGCCGAGGACACGGCAGTTCACGTGCTGCACCGGCCGGGCAAGGAGGGCCTGGGGGCGGCGTACCTCGCCGGGTTCGGTTGGGCGGCCGAGCACGGGTACGACGCCGTGGTCGAGATGGATGCTGACGGCTCGCACGCGCCCGAGGAACTGCCGAAACTGCTTGATGCCCTGCGTACGGCCGATATGGTGCTCGGCTCCCGTTGGGTGCGCGGCGGAACCGTGGTGGACTGGCCGGCGCACCGGTTCCTGCTGTCCCGGGGCGCGAATCTTTACACCCGGCTCGCGCTCGGCATGCCGATCAAGGACGCTACCGGAGGCTACCGGGCCTACCGGATGCCAGTGCTGGAAAAGATCGACGTCGACGCGGTCGCCTCCCAGGGCTACTGCTTCCAAGTCGACCTTGCGTGGCGGGCGTACCGTGACGGTTTCCGGCTGATCGAGGTGCCCATCCGATTCGCCGACCGTGAGCACGGCACGAGCAAGATGAGTTCGTCCGTGGTCCGGGAGGCGCTGTGGCGGGTCACGGTCTGGGGAACGAGATCGCGCCTGCGGGCGTTGAGTAAGGCGGCGGGCCGGGTCCGCCGTTAGTCGATCAACGGGAGGTCGCGATGGGCGTACGCATCCGCTGGCCCGCGCTCGCGCTCGTCGTGGCGCTCGCCGCGGAAGTCGTGGTCTTCATCATCGTCGGGAAACTCATCGGCTTTGGCTTCGCGGTGTTGATCCTGCTCGCCGGGATGGTGCTAGGCGCCGTACTGCTGCGGCAGGAGGGCCTACGGGCGTGGCGGCGATATCAGTCGGTGACGGCGGCGGGCGAGCGACCCGGACCGCATCTGACCCGGTCGTTGGTCGGATTGCTCGGTGCTTTATTCCTCCTCGTGCCCGGTTTCATCACCGATGTCCTCGGGCTAGCGCTATTCGTACCGCCGGTCCGGATTCTCGCCAGCCGTGGCCTGACCGTCCTTGCCGGTCGCCAACTTGCCTCGGCCGCGATGGGCGATCTGTTCGGCCCGCGCCTGGTGAAGGTACGCGCAGGCCGACCGCACCGGACGAACGCGGACCGGGCCGGTGGCGGTGTGGCAACCGAAACCGAAACGATCGAGGGCGAGATCGTCGACCCGCGATAGGCCGCGCTCGGTCAGCATTTCGCTGGCGATCCGGCCGCGCGCGGTCGGTGACGTTAGCCAGAGACGTTGGTCACTGGAGCGCTCGGCGGGCTACGCTTACCGGACGATAGCCGGCATGTGCCGGCATCGGGGACCATGCCGTGGGAATCCAACGGCGGTCGCTCTCGTTAGGACAAGCGTGGTCGTAAGACCGCGGAATTCGACTCGTCGACCCGAAGGGGATAGCCGATCATGGGCGAGCGCATGCTGCGCGGAAGCCGCCTCGGAGCCGTGAGCTACGAGTCCGACCGGAACACCGAGCTGGCGCCGCGCCAGACCCGGGAGTACCTGTGCGCCAAGGGGCACCAGTTTGAGGTGCCGTTCGCAGTAGACGCCGAGGTGCCGATCACCTGGGAGTGCAAGTTCGACGGCAGCATCGCGCGGCTCGTCGACGGCAGCGAGCCGGAGCAGAAGAAGGCCAAGCCGCCGCGCACGCATTGGGACATGCTCCTAGAGCGCCGCAGCATGGCCGAACTCGACGACATTCTCGCCGAGCGCTTGCAGGAGGTCCGCACACTGCGGGGCCGCGCCTAACGCACATACCGACGTCGCAGTAGCACGCCGGGAATGCATCGATCCGCCCTCACGGTCCGCCGTGGGGGCGTTTTCGTGCGTCGGTACGGATGTCACCCGGCCAGCTCGCGGAGCGGCGCCGTCAGTCGCTGGGCCAGCGAGGCGTCGGCGTACCCGATCTCGGTTAACAGCGCGACCGTCACGGCGCGGAACGCCCGCCGCAACTCGGTGCCGTCAGGCGTTCGGACCAGCGTGGCCGCCATGGGCTCGGTGACCTCGGTCGGCAGCAGATCGACGCCGCGGCCCTGGGTGGCCGCGATGCCGTGGCGAATGTATGCGAGTGCCAGGACATGGTCCCGGACTCCGCTGATCATGTATTCGGCCTGCCATGCCCGCTCGCGTTCGATGCTCGACTGCGCGTGGAGCGCATATCGCGCCGAACTCGGCCGCCGGACTGAACGCGATGTCAACCTGAAGGCTGCTGTCCAGCAGGTACACGCGGTAGACGGTGCCCCCACGACGCAGGTCGAAATGAGCGATCGCCGAATGATGCTCGTACATGCGAGCGGTCCAGTCGGACATCACGTCGGCCAGCTCCACGCCGGCCGCGACGGACACCGCGAGATCGATGTCCGACCACTGGTCATCCTGGCCGACCGAGGTCGAGCCGGTCAGCGCGGCACCGGTGATCCGGTCGTCTACGCGGGCGTCGGACACGAGCCGCTCCCGAAGCCGATCGCGATCGGAGGGGGTGAACACGCCGTCAGGCTAATCCGGCGCGGATCAGGCCGCACCGCACACCATTGAGTACGCCGCGGCAGCGGCCGAGGCGACGTCGGCGCGGGCGATCCGGCCCCGTACCCACAGCTCGGCCGCGGTGGCCGCACGTTCGTCGGCACCAGCCACCGATTGCTCGACGAGCAGCGCCGCGATGAGTACGTCGGCGGCGAGCATCGCGAGGTCACGCGCACCGGCGACGACCGCGGGTGCGGACGGATCGGCGACCGCCGCCGCAAACGCGCTAGCGAGGCGCCTCCGCGCACCGGCAAGCGCGGTGGCCGTTTCGCCGGTGGCCGCATCGAGGGCGCCATCGACGCGGGCGAGCAGCGCTTTGGCCGGTGCGTCGAAAGCTAGCGACCGCAGCACGTCAACCGACAGCACGTTGCTCGTGCCCTCCCAGATCGGCAGGACCTGCGCATCCCGGAGCAGGCGCGGGATGCCGGTCTCTTCGACATAGCCGGCGCCGCCGAAGCACTCGAGATATTCGCTGGCCGACGCGACCGCCAGCTTCCCGGTCACGATCTTGGCCAGCGGCGCGACCAGGCGCAACTCGGCGGCGGCCATCTCGTCGGCATCGCACTCGACCCGACCGAGCAGCGCGAAGGCGTGCGCGGTCAGGGCGAACGCCGCCTCGGCGTCGACGGCAAGTTTTGCCAGCGTGGCCCGGTGCAGCGGGTTGTCGATAAGCGGACCGCCGGCGATCGTACGCACCGACGCGTACGCCCGGGCGTAGTCCAGGCCACGGCGCATCCCGCCGGCCGCCGCGGCCGCATTGTGCAGGCGCGTGATGACAACGAGCGTCATCATCCGGGCCAGGCCGCCGTGGTGTGGATCGCCGATCGGATACCCGGCCGCGCCGTCGAGGCCGATCTCGGCCGTCGGCACCGACCGCGTGCCGAGCTTGTCCTTCAAGCGGTGCAGCCGCAGGCCCGCCGCGGGTGACACGCCGTCGTCCGCGTAGCGCGGCACCACAAAGGGCGCCAGCGTACGGCTGCCGGGGCCGGCGCCGTCCGGACGAGCGAGCGCTACGGCCATGGCCGCATCGGCCGCCGAGCAGAACCACTTTTCGCCGGTCAGCCGCCATGGTTGGCGCGCGTCGACGGTGGCAACGATGGCGTCGCCCGGCCGCGCCGTCGTCGTGGAGCGGGAGATGTCGGAGCCACCCTGCGATTCGGTCATCCACTGGCCGCTGGTAATCGCACGGTCGGGATCGGTCGACAGCAAGCGGGGAAGCCACGCATCTCGAACGGCCGAGTCGACGTCGTCACGCGAGAGCAGCGCGGCCGCGCCGTCGCTCATGGCAACGGGACAGGAAAACACCGCGGACTCCGGCCCGAAAAGATGCAGCAGCGCATGTTGCACGACACGTGCCGTCGCGCCGAACGTCGCTCGCGCGTCCGACTGGTAGGGGAGTGCGACCACGGCGTGCTCCGCGGCTGCGGCACGAAGCGTTTGCCAGCCCGCGCTCGTCTCGACCCGATCGATGCGAGCGCCCCATGGATCGAACTGCCGCAACGTGGGTGGATTTGCCTCCGCATCCAGGTGCGCGTCGCGCAGCGACGTCGAAACAGCCGCGCCGAGCGCGGCCAATCGAGGCTCGGCCTCGGCCAGGCGGTCGGTGCCGAGGTGGCGTGCCAGGTAGGACCGCAATACCAGATCCGACCGGTACGGGTCGGGAAGCTGCGGAGCGGCCTGTACGTAGCGCGTCATGCGACTCAGTGTGCCACCTCAAGTTACCGGGCAGTAGCTCATCGACGCGTCGAGGAGCGCTCACCCGAAGCCCGCACGCCGGTGCGGCTCGGACATGCAAGGACCCCAACCGGGGCGGGGGAACGCCGGCCGCCGGTTATCCACAAGGGACAGCCGTGGGCAGACAGCGGCCCTAGCGCGGCGGCGGGCTGGACGGTGGCGGATCTGCGCTATGACGGCACGGTGACCGGCATCCCGCAACCGGCGTTCGGGCCGCACGGGTCACTGCCGGTCGTCGTGACCACCCATCGATCGGGGAAGGCCATCGTGGACGACACGAGGGCGCTCGATGACGGGTTCAAGGGCGTGCCGTGCCCAAGCTCGTCCGGACCGCGCGCGTCGGGTCGATTACCCTGACGTGCAGCGGATGACCGAATGACCGGCGTCGCCCGGGCACCATCATTTCGGCGGAGGCATCGACGCGGTGAGACGAGACGATACGCACGCCACCACCGGCCAACCGGCCGGCGTAGTCGTTGCCGTTGCGAGCGACGAGGCCCATCACTTCTCGAAGCCCGTACAGCAGTCGATCATGCTCGTCGCCGGACTCGGCATCGCCGGTGACGCGCACGCCGGCGTGACCGTCCAACATCTCTCGCGAATCCGGCGCGATCCGAGTCAGCCGAACCTGCGCCAGGTTCACCTGATCGCGAGCGAACTAATCGCCGAGTTGGATCGGGCGGGCTATCCGGTCACCGCTGGAGATCTTGGGGAGAACGTCACTACCGCCGGCATCGATCTGCTCGCGTTGCCGGCCGGCGCGCGGCTGCGGATCGGGGCGTCGGCCCTCGTTGAGGTGACCGGGCTGCGCAATCCGTGCCGCCAGATCGACGGCTTCAGCGACGGCCTGCTGAAACATGTTCTGACCCGCGATGCTGACGGCGCCATCGTGCGGCGGGCCGGGATCATGGGCATCGTGCACGCCGGCGGGGCCGTACGGGCCGGCGACCGGATCGTCGTCGAGCTACCGCCCGGCGAGCGTCGCGCGCTGGACGTGGTGTGACCGCCTAGGCTGTTCGGCATGGCGTTGACCCGCTGTTACCGCAACGGCGACCTCATCGACGAGGGGTTCCCGGTTGAGAAGGTGTCGGACCACCTGGCCGAAGACGACACGGTGGTCTGGTTCGACCTGTGCGAGCCGAGCGAACAGGATCTCGCTGCGATCAGCGAAGAACTCGGCCTGCACCCGCTCGCCGTGGAGGACGCCATCCAGCCACATGAGCGTCCGAAGCTCGACCACTACGCGACGCACCTGTTCCTGACGGCGTATTCGACGTCGCTCAATGACGCAACCGGCGCGCTGCAGACCGACGAAGTGGCGGCGTTCGTCCTGCGCCGGGCTCTCGTCACCGTACGCAAAACGGACGGCTTCGACATCAAGGACGTTATGTCCCGCTGGGACAACGCCGATGCCGCCCTGTCCAAGAGCGGGGTCGCGTTCCTGCTGCACGGCTTGCTGGACCATATCGTCGACACACAGTTCAACACGATCCAGCGCCTCGACTCGGACATGGAGGCGCTCGAGGAAACGCTGTTCTCCGATGTGATCAAGGACGCGGCGATGCAGCGTCGCACGTACGAGCTGCGCAAGTCACTCGTGATGCTGCGACGCGTCGTGAGCCCGATGCGGGAGGTTGTCAACAC
>DASQPR010000704.1:0-3929 GCA_035643815.1 Micromonosporaceae bacterium
ATCGCGACGACTGGCGGCGGGTCGTTGCGGTGCTCACGGCCGTGCACGAGATGACACCGGGATGGCCGCAACGTCCCGGTTTCGCGTCGAGCGGGCAGTTGCTCATCGCGGACCGTGGCGGCGACGTGCGACTCGACGCCATGCCCATCGAGGCAGTGGACGCCGTCCGCGCCGCGTGGCGACCGATCGTCACCGGCACGGAATGTGTGAACCACGGCGACGTCGGCGGCGGCAACATCCTGGTCACCGAGGCCGGCATTGCGTTGCTCGACTGGGACGAGTCGCGGGTGGACGTACCGTGGTTCGATTTCGCCTTTCTGCCTCCCGATGTCGAGGCGGACGTGCCGGTCGAGGCCGAAGCGCTGAGCACCGCCGGCGTCGCATGGGAGGCCGCGACGTGCTGGATGGCCGAGCCCGACTACGCGGCCAAGCGGCTCGCGGAACTGCAGGCCCGCATTGCCGTCAAACCGCAAGATATGGGTACGGACGCAAGAAACTCTGATTGAGTGAGGTCAGGGCGCGGTGCGGCCGCGTCCCCGTCCGGCGCACACATGCGAGCCATCGACCGAACGGGAGCTCTGGCATGACAGACGTCGCCATCACCAAGACTGCGATCGAGTCCCTACGAGCCCATGTGGTCGGGCCGGTGTTCACTCCGGATCAGGACGGGTACGCGGCCGAAGTCACCGGATTCGAGATGGTTGTCGAGCACGCGCCGGCCATCGCGGTCGGCGCGACGGATGCCGACGATGTCGTAGCGACCGTACGGGTTGCTGCCGCCGCCGGACTCCCGATCTCGGTCGTCGGCCTCGGGCACGCGGCGATCCCGGCCGTCACCCGTGGAATCCTGCTGAACACCAGCCGCATCACCGACGTCACGCTCGATGTCGGCGCTCGGACCGCACGCGTCGGTGCCGGCGCGACCTGGCAGGACGTCATGGCGGTGGCGACGCCGATCGGGTTCGCTCCGGTCTGCGGGTCGGCTCCCGGTGTCGGCGTGGCCGGATATCTGCTCGGCGGCGGTCTCGGCCCGATCGGTCGTACGGTCGGGTTCAGCTCCGACCACGTGCGCTCGTTCGAGATCGTGTGCGCCGACAGCCAGCTCCGGACCGTGTCGGCCGATCGTGATCCCGACCTGTTCTGGGCGTTGCGGGGCGGCAAGGGTGGCTTCGGCGTCGTCACGGCCGCGACGGTCGAGCTGCTCGAAATCCCGTCACTCTACGGCGGCGGGGAGTTCTATCCGGCCGACGACATCGCGACGCTCTTTCGGGCGTACCAACGGTTTGTGGGTTCGGCTCTGCCGTGGACGCTCAGCACGTCGCTGGCGATTCTTCGACTTCCAGAGCTGCCCGATCTGCCGCCACCACTGCGTGGCCAGATCGTGGCCCATCTGCGCATCGCGTACGTCGGCGGGGACAGCGCGGACGAACGGGCGGCCTCGGCCGAGGAACTCCTGGCACCGTTGCGGGCAGCTGTGGGCCAGCCGCTCCTCGGTGGAGTGGAGGAGCTGCCATACGCGGATCTCGGAACGATCCACAATGATCCGACGATGCCATCGGCTCAGGCGACCGGTGGCATCCTGCTCGAGCGATTTGAGCCGGAGACCGTCGACGCCATCCTCGCGGTCGCTGGTCCCGACGCCGACACGCCGATCGTTGCCATCGAGGTGCGCCATCTGGGCGGAGCGCTGACCGGGACACCTCCGCGCGACGCGGTAAGTGGCCGGGATGCTCGCGCTTGCCTCTGGGCGGTCGGTGCCCCGCTACCAGCCGACTTCGACCGCGCGCAGCTGTCCGCGGCCGAGGCCGGCGTACGGGCAGTCATCGACGCCGTGGCGCCGTGGTCGACCGGCGGCGCGCAGATCAACTTCTGCGGATCGGCGAACACGGCCAATGAGGCGGCGACGGCGTGGCCCGCCGAGGTCGCGGATCGCCTGGCCGAGATTCGCCGCCGCCACGATCCGGCGACGATCTTCCCGTTCACGCCGGGCGGTCGTGCGCCCGTCCGAGATGCCGGCTAACGATTCGGCCTGCGAGGCCGGCTGAAGCGACCGCCCCGGAGATGCCGGCTAACGCGTATCGGCTGAGCCGCGTGCCTCGGCGTCCTGGCTGAGCGACCGGCCCGCGATGCTCGCTGAGCCAGGCCAGTCGAGCGGCGAAGGATTAGGCTCGCGCCATGACCGATGTGTTCCCCGATCCCGCGACGCCGTTTGGCCAGCGCGTCCAGCAACGGCTGCGCGATGAGCAGGTGATCTGGTTGACCACTGTCGGCGCTGACGGGACACCGCAGCCCAATCCGGTGTGGTTTCTTCTCGACGGCACAACGGTCTTCGTCTACAACCGACCCGATGCGCGCCGACTCGCGCACATTCGACGGAATCCGCGGGTCACGCTGAATCTCGACGGAGACGGTCGCGGCGGTGACGTCATCGTGCTGTCCGGCCGCGCGGAAGTCGTGGAGGATCAACCACTGCCTCACCAATTCCCGCCCTATGTCGACAAATACCGCGAGGCAGCCGAACGGATCAGCGGCAACGTCGAGGATTTCAGCGCCGAATACTCCGTCGCGCTGCGCATCACGGTCGATCGCGTCCGCGGGTTCTGACGCAGGTCAGATGCCTTCACGTGTTGGCGTTCGAAGGACTGACGGGGTCCGGACCAGGTGCGGCGGGCGAAGCCGTACACCACGGATAAGCGGCCCGAGTCACGGATCGAAGGGAACACAGATGATCGTTGCATTTTCCGTCACGCCGATCGGCGTTGGCGAGGACGTCGGGGCAGCGGTCGCCGAGGCAGTCCGCGTCGTGCGAGCAAGCGGATTGCCTAACCAGACCGACGCGATGTTCACGCTGCTCGAAGGCGAATGGGACGAAGTGATGTCGGTCGTCAAGCAGGCCGCCGAGGCCGTCCTTGCGAAAGCGCCTCGGGTCAGCGTCTCACTCAAGGCAGACATCCGGCCGGGCGTCACGAACGCCATCACAGCCAAGGTCGCCTCGATCGAGGCGCACCTCGCCGCGGACGACATACGATGATCCGGGCGGACGGCACCCGGATCTACGCCGATGTCGCCTACGCGGAGTTGCATGGGTTCCGGCCGCTGCTCCTCGATCTGTATGTCCCGGTCGCCGGTGTCGTCCGGCCCGACTCGCCGACGGATCTGCCGCCGCTAGCGATCTGGATCCACGGCGGTGGTTTCCACTCCGGTGATCGGCGCAACCTGCCGGAGACGTACCCGCCGAATTCGGTCTTTGATCGTCTTGTAGCCGCGGGCGTCGCGGTGGCTACCGTCGACTATCGACTTTCCGCGGAAGCCACCTTCCCCGCACAAATCGACGACGTCCACGCGGCGATCGACTACTTGCGGCGGTTCGCTCCCGCCTACGGAATTGACGCCGATCGCATCGGCACGTGGGGCGAGTCAGCCGGCGGCGCGCTCGCGGCACTGGCCGGTCTGACCAGCGGCCAGGTGTCTGCCGTGGTGGCCTGGTATCCATTGACCGATCTGGCGCACCATCACCCCGACCGGTCCGACTCGGTCGAGGCGGAACTGCTCGGCGCAGCGCCGGAAACCGTACCGGAGTTGGCGGCGAGCGCGAGCGCGGTGACGCGGGTGACCGCCGACGCGCCACCGTTTCTCATCGTCCACGGCGATGCGGACGGCGTGCTGCCACTGGATCAGAGCGAACGTCTGCACGCCGCCCTGGTCGCGGTCGGCGCCTCTTCGACGCTGCATGTCGTGCCGGGCGCCGACCATTGCTTCGAGGGTTACGGCGACATCGGCGGTCTGCTGGACGAGTCGGTCGCGTTCCTGTCGAGCACGCTGTCCGCCGCCACGTTGTCGCCATCGCCCGCGTCGGCGTCCGAGTTGCCCGCATCGGCGTCGGCGTCATCGGTTGGCGTCGGCGATACGCGGTAACGCAGCCAGCGCGG
>DASQPR010000705.1:0-4876 GCA_035643815.1 Micromonosporaceae bacterium
GGCCAGCGCGGCGTCAATGGTGACGGCGCCGGCTCGGGCCGTACGCGGCTCCGGCAGCCGCTCTGGCCGCTCCGGCGGCGCGGGCGGCTGTGCCGGCGGCGCGGGCGGTTGTGCCGGCGGTGATGGCGGCGCCGTCTCCGGCCGGTCATAGTGGAACGCGATCACGATGTCGCATTCGGCCCGCCGAAGTTGAGCGAACGAGTCGGGCGGCTCGGCCTCACTGAGTTCGAGGCGCATGCGGGGTGATACCGCCCGCAGCTTGGCGGCCGCCTGTGGGATGAGCGTGGCGTTCGCGCTGGGAAACGCGCAGACCCGGACGGTGCCGAGGTCCAACGCGGAGACGGCTTGAACTTGTCGGTGCGCAACGGCCAGATCGCCGAGGATGCCGGCCGCGTGCCGGGCGAGGACCTTTCCGGCGTCGGTGAGCTGAAGCGTCCGACCGACCCGGATAAACAACGGGCCGCCCATGACCCGCTCCAGCGCCCGCATCTGCTGGCTGATCGCGGGCTGCGAGCAGTGCAGTGCCCGCGCCGCTCCGGAAAACGATCCGGCGTCGACGACC
This sequence comes from Micromonosporaceae bacterium, assembly GCA_035643815.1. Classification (GTDB taxonomy): domain Bacteria; phylum Actinomycetota; class Actinomycetes; order Mycobacteriales; family Micromonosporaceae; genus DASQPR01. The sequence goes on from DASQPR010000705.1 coordinate 563, forward strand.
TGCGCGAACATCTCCAGCTGACGGGTGTCGATCACGATCCCACCATAACCGGCGCTTGGAGATGGTCGACATCATCCCGGCATTCACTTCGAGCATCGGCTCCGCGTCGATCGCCACGGGCAACGGGCAACGGCCAACGGCCAACGGGCAACGCTCAAGATCCACCGGGATGGACGATTTGGGTCGCTGCAGCGACCCGGATCGTCCAGGGCAGTGGATCACGATCGTCCCGAGCGGCCTGGGTGAAAGAATCATGGGGCGAACACACCGCCATCGCTGGGAGACACACTGATGCAGATCGGACTCCAGATCCCCGACTTCACCCGACCCGAGGGTGCCGCCACGCTCGGCCGGGAGCTCGGCCAGCTCGCACGTACCGCTGACGACCACGGCTTCGACTACGTCGGCGTGATGGACCACTTCTTCCAGATCGCCTCCGTTGGCCCAGCCGAGAACGACATGCTCGAGGCGTACACCACACTGGGCTTCCTGGCCGCTAACACGTCGCGCGCGAAGCTGCTGACGATCGTGACCGGTGTCCACTATCGACCGGCCGGGCTGCTGGCCAAGACCGTCACGACGCTCGACGTCCTGTCTGGTGGCCGCGCCTGGCTCGGCATCGGCGCCGGATGGAACGAGGAAGAATCCCTCGGGCTCGGCCTCGGCTACCCGCCCGTCGCGGAGCGGTTCCAGATGCTCGAGGAGACACTGCAAATCTGCCTGCAGATGTGGCGCGGTGACGAGACCCCGTACGAGGGGCGCCACTATCAGCTTCACCGGCCGCTCAACGTGCCGCAGGCGCTACAGACACCGCATCCACCGATCATGATCGGCGGTGGCGGCGAGCGGAAGACGTTGCGGTTGGTTGCGAAATACGCCGACGCCTGCAACCTCTTCGCCACCGCGGACGTCGCGCACAAGCTCGATGTGCTCAAGCGACACTGCGACGACGTCGGACGCAACTACGACGACATCACCAAGAGCGCCTACTACCTCTTCGACACTTCGGCCGGATCGGCGAAGATCCTCAGCGATCTGCGCCGACTGGCCGACATGGGATTCCAGGCCGCGATCGGCGGCGTTCGCGATGTCTGGACACTTCGGCCCATCGAGGTGATCGGCCGCGAGGTGATTCCGGAGGCGGCCGGCTTTTAGCTGGCGCGGGTGGCCGTGATGCGGCTGACCATCCAGCCCGGCGCGCCACTTATCTCGACTCACAGAAGAATTATCGAAGCTGCGGAAACTGGCCAGGCAGAATGGGGTGCGGCGGCGCGGACGAGTCGCCTTCAGCCGAAAGACGATCGGAGATCCAGCGGAAGTGCCCCGCACCCCCGAGCGCTCAGTGTCCCTGCACCGCGACGGCTCGACCTGGCTGATCTACGTCCAGCTGAGCTTATATGCGTACTTCCTGTACGCATTCGCGCCGACCGTTACGTTGTTGCGCGACGAGGAGCACGTGCGCGATACGGTGGCCGGCTTGCACGGCACGGCGTACGCGGCCGGCGTGATCGTGGTTGGTCTGCTCGGCGCTCGGATTCTCGACGCGATCGGTCGACGTCGGGCGTTGTGGATGTTCCTCGGAACATTGTGCGTGTCGATCACGATCTATGCGAGCGTGCCGGTGCTGCCGGTCACACTCGTCGGTGCGCTGCTCTGCGGTGCCTCGGCCTCCGGCGTCACGATCACCGTCGGTGCCGCACTGGTTGAACGCCACGGTCCGGCTGGGCCTGCGGCGGTAACCGAGGCCAACGCGCTCGCCGCCGCGGCCGGCCTCATCGGACCGCTGCTCGTCGGCGCCTCGGTGCACCTCGGCTACGGCTGGCGCCCGGCCGTGCTCCTCGTGATCGTGCTCATCGCCGCGCTGTTCCTCCTGCGCCGACTGTTCGGCGCACGGGATACGAGCCGAGCGGCCGGCGGCGACCCTGGAACGGTGCGAGCCATCGCACCGACGCCGCGACGAGACTCGTTTCCACCGTCGCCCGACCGGACCCGGCACCGACCTCTCGGACGTCAGTTCTGGCTCGGCTGGTCGGTCATCGTGCTCTGCGTCGGCGTCGAATTCAGCATGACGCTGTGGGCGGCGCAGCTCCTACGCGATCGCAGCGGCGCGGGCAAGGCTCTGGCCGCGACCGGCGTGACGGCGATCGTCGGCGGCATGTGTCTCGGGCGCGCGCTGGGCTCGCGCCTGGCTCGCCGCTACCGCCTCGACGGTATGCTGTTCGCCGCGTTCGCGCTGACCGCGGTCGGCTTCGCGTTGTTCTGGTTCGCGACGACGCCCGTGGTCGCCTTCGCGGGCCTCGCCATCACCGGTCTCGGCATGGCCGTGCACTACCCATTGAGCCTGTCGCGCACGATTGGCGCCGCGACCGGGCAGGCGGATCGGGCGAGTTCGATCGCGACGCTCGGCACCGGCATCGCGATCGGCGTCGCGCCGTTTCTCCTCGGCTTCCTGTCCGACACGATCACCGTGCGGTACGCGTTCCTTCTCGTACCCGTATTCCTTGTCCTCGCGACGGTGTCGCTGACCGCGGCGCGCAGCGGTCCTCGGACCGAGGTCGCGGTCGCCCCGGAACCGGCGCCGTCCGGGGATGCGCGAGTGGCGCGCGTGCCCGGCTGAAGCGGCCTCAACTAGCCAGCCTCGGTTAGCTGGCCTCGGCGACGGCGCCGTGTGCGACGCTGAGCCGCCTGTTCGTCGCAACGGCGTCGAGCATGCGCCGGTCGTGCGTGACCAGCAGCAATGTGCCCGGATACTCGGCCAGCGCGGCTTCCAGTTGCTCGATTGCCCGCAGGTCGAGGTGATTGGTTGGCTCGTCGAGCACCAGCAGATTGACGCCGCGGGCCTGCAACAGTGCGAGTGCCGCCCGCGTCCGCTCCCCCGGCGACAGTGTCACGGCCGGACGCAACACGTGCGCGCCACGGAGGCCGAACTTGGCCAGCAACGTACGGATGTCCGCGTCGTTCATGGCCGGCACCGCTGCACCGAAGGCGCGCGCCAACGTCTCGTCGCCAAGAAACAGCCCTCGCGCCTGATCCACTTCGCCGACAACGACCCCGGAGCCGAGCGACTGCTCGCCGTCGTCCAAGGGCGTACGGCCGAGCAGCGCCGACAGCAGCGTCGTCTTGCCAGACCCGTTGGCACCGGTGATCGCGACCCGGTCGGCTCAGGCGATCTGGAGGTCGACCGGCCCGAGGGTAAACGTGCTTCGACGGACGGTCGCGTGCCGGAGCGACGCGACGACGGTGCCGGACCGCGGCGCGGCCGCGATCGTCATCCGTAGCTCCCACTCCTTGCGCGGTTCCTCGACGACCTCCAGCCGCTCGATCAACTTCTCGGTCTGTCGTGCCTTGGCGGCCTGCTTCTCGGTCGCTTCCGCGCGGAACTTGCGGCCGATCTTGTCGTTGTCCTTGGACTTCCGGCGCGCGTTGCGGACGCCGGTCTCCATCCAATTGCGCTGCATCCGAGCCCGCGCTTGAAGATCGGCGCGGGTGTCGGCGTACTCCTCGTACTCCTCGCGTGCGTGCCGGCGAGCCACCTCGCGCTCCTCGAGGTAGGCCCCATAGCCGCCGCCGTACGTGTTGACCTGCTGTTGTGCGAGGTCGAGTTCAACGACCCGGGTCACCGTGCGGGCGAGGAACTCCCGGTCGTGGCTCACCACCACGGCGCCGGCCCGCAGACCGGCGACGAACGCCTCCAACCGGGCGAGCCCATCCAGGTCGAGATCGTTGGTCGGCTCGTCGAGCAGGAAGATGTCGTACCGGCTGAGCAGCAGTGACGCGAGCCCGGCGCGGGCGGCCTGTCCACCCGAGAGCGAGGTCATCGGTTGGTCGAGGTCGATCGCGAGCCCGAGGTCGGCCGCGACTACGCCAGCCCGCTCGTCAAGATCGGCGCCACCGAGACCGAGCCACCGTTCGAGGGCATCGGTGTAGATGTCGTCGGCTCCCGGCTCTCCCGCCGCGAGCCGGTCCGCCGCCACATCCATCGCCCGATGAGCCTGCGCGACGCCGGTCCGACGTCCGAGAAACGCGCGAACCGTCTCGCCCGGCCATCGTTCGGGCTCCTGTGGCAGGTGACCGATCGTCGCCGTGGGCGGACTGACGGACAGGCCACCGGCTTCGGGTGCGGCGAGCCCGGCGAGGACCCGAAGAAGGGTCGACTTGCCGGCACCGTTCGCTCCGACCAGACCGATCACGTCGCCCGGCGCAACCACCAGATCAAGATCGCTGAAGAGGGTACGGTCACCGTGCGCGGCCGCGAGACCCTTCGCGACGAGTGTGGCGGTCATAACGCGGTGATCCTACTGCGCGCCGCCGTGC
>DASQPR010000706.1:0-15542 GCA_035643815.1 Micromonosporaceae bacterium
CTGGAGGTGGTCGGCTGCTGCCTGCCGCCGGCGCATGACGACGACGTCGGGATGCCGGTCTATGGAACATTCGACGACGTAGCCGCCGCGGTCCGAGCCGCCGGGGCCGACACCGTACTCGTGCTGTCGTGCCCGGAGCTCGACGGCCATACGCTGCGCCGGCTGGCCTGGCGGTTGGAGCGCGACGACATCGACCTGATCGTCGCGAGTTCACTGGTGGACGTGGCCGGCTCCCGGGCCACCGTACGGCCGGTCGACGGGCTGCCTATGCTGCACGTGGAGCACCCGCGCCTGTCCGGCGCCGGTCGAGCCCTTAAATCGATCTTCGATCGGGTCAGCGCCACGGCGGGGCTCGTGCTGCTGGCACCCTTGTTCGCGGTGGCGGCGATCGCGATCCGGGCCGGCTCACCCGGTCCGGTGCTGTTCCGCCAGGTACGCATCGGCAAGGCCGGCCGCCGCTTCGTGATGTACAAGTTCCGGACCATGGTCGTCGATGCCGAGTCCCGCCGGCACGAGCTGGTAGATCTCAACCACCGCGACGGTGTGCTGTTCAAGATGCCTGGCGATCCGCGCGTGACCCGGGTGGGTCGTTGGATGCGACGCCTGTCGATCGATGAGCTGCCGCAATTGATCAACGTAGTCCGGGGCGAGATGTCGCTGGTCGGTCCGCGCCCGCCGCTCCCAGAGGAGGTTGCCGCCTACCCGTCGGATATGCGGCGCCGGCTCGCCGTGAGTCCCGGTCTGACCGGCCTGTGGCAGGTATCCGGACGTTCGGACCTTTCCTGGGAGGAGACGGTTCGCCTTGACCTGCGCTATGTGGAAAACTGGTCTTTCTCATTGGACCTGGTGATCCTGTTGCGCACCCTTTCGGCGGTGTGCCGGAGTTCGGGGGCGTACTGATGGCACCCGCGGTTGACGGAGCGTTCGCGCGCTGGCTCGCCGACGGCGCCGGTGAGCTGCTCCGGAGGATTCGCGAGGACACTGGCTTCGACGATCCGGCCGCGCTTCGGCACGCCGGCGACAAGGAGTCGCACGACTACATCACGACACAGCTCGCGAAGTGGCGCCACGGCGACGCGGTGCTGTCCGAGGAGGCCGAGCACGACGACCCCGTACGGCTCGACGCCGAACGCGTCTGGATCGTCGATCCGCTCGACGGCACACGGGAGTACGGAGAACCGGGCCGCACCGACTGGGCGGTGCATATCGGGCTGTGGGTTCGGTCGTCGACGGCACCGTCCCAGATCGCCGCGGCGGCCATCGGCCTGCCCGCACAGCAGCGCATCCTGGGGACCGACTTCCCGCCGTCGTACCCACCGTTGTCGCCGGCGGCCGCGGCGGGCGGACCGCTACGCTTCGTCGCGAGCCGTACGCGCCCGCCCGCGCTGCTGCACGCCGTCGCGGACGATCTCGGCGCCGAGCTGGTGCCGATGGGCTCGGCCGGTGCCAAGATCGCGGCGGTCATCTCCGGCGATGTCGACGCCTACATCCACGCCGGCGGTCAGTACGAGTGGGACTCGGCGGCACCGGTCGGCGTGGCGCTGGCCACAGGTCTGCACGCATCGCGCATCGATGGCTCACCATTGGAATACAACCGCCCCGATCCCTTGCTGCCCGACCTCATCGTCTGCCGGAAGGACCTGGCCAACCGGCTACTGGAAGCCATCTCACGGGCTGGTTGAGGGGCTGCGGCGGTCCGTAGTCCAGCATGTCGATGAGATAGGGTGGCAGCGATGGACCAGCCGGCCCACTACCGGGTTTCCCAACTGGACGCTCTCGAAGCTGAGAGCGTCTTCGTTATGCGTGAGGTCGTTGCCGAGTTCGAACGGCCCGTCCTGCTGTTCTCGGGTGGCAAGGACTCGATCGTCATGCTGCGGCTGGCAGAGAAGGCGTTCGCACCGGGGCGCATACCGTTTGCGGTGTTGCACGTCGACACCGGTCACAACTTTCCCGAAGTTCTCGAGTTTCGCGACCGCCGCGTCGATCAACTCGGGGTGACGCTACACGTGGCATCGGTCCAGGATGCGATCGACGTCGGTACGGTCCGCGAGTCGGCCGACGGCACCCGCAACCGCATCCAGACGCCGGTGCTGTTGGACGCGGTCGAGAAGGGGCGCTTCGACGCGCTCTTCGGAGGCGCCCGGCGCGATGAGGAGAAGGCCCGCGCGAAGGAGCGAGTGTTCTCCTTCCGCGACGAATTCGGCCAATGGGATCCGAAGAACCAGCGGCCCGAGTTGTGGTCGCTTTACAACGGCCGCGTACACGCCGGCGAGTCGATCCGCGTCTTCCCGCTGTCCAACTGGACCGAGCTGGATGTGTGGCACTACATCGGTCGCGAGCGCATCGATCTGCCCTCGATTTACTTCGCGCACAAGCGCGAGGTCGTCGACCGGACCGGAATGCTGTACGCGATCAACGAGTTCCTTCCGATGCGCGCCGGCGAACAGTCGTCCACCGAGCAGGTGCGGTATCGCACGGTCGGCGATGCGTCGTGCACGGCCGCCGTCCGCTCCGATGCGGACACGATCGACAAGGTCATCGCCGAGGTCGCTGCCACCCGCATCACCGAGCGCGGCGCTACCCGCGGCGACGACAAGGTGAGTGAGGCCGCTATGGAAGACCGCAAGCGGGAGGGCTACTTCTAAATGTCCGACACGAACGTGTTGGGTGGCACGGTCGCGCCCGTCGATCCGCCGCGCGGCATGGACCTGCTGCGATTCGCCACTGCCGGCTCGGTCGACGACGGCAAGTCGACACTGATCGGCCGGCTGCTCTACGACACGAAGACGATCTTCGAGGATCAGCTCGCCGCGGTCGAAGCCGTGTCCGCGTCGCGCGGCGATGAATACACGAACCTCGCTCTGCTCACCGACGGCCTGCGCGCCGAGCGGGAGCAGGGCATCACGATCGACGTTGCCTACCGCTATTTCGCCACCCCTCGGCGGAAGTTCATCATCGCCGACACGCCCGGGCACATCCAGTACACGCGGAACATGGTCACCGGTGCGTCCACGGCGGACCTGGCGCTGATCCTGGTCGACGCGCGCAAGGGCCTGGTCGAGCAGTCGCGGCGCCATGCATTCCTGTGCTCGCTGCTGCGCGTGCCGCATCTCGTGCTGTGCGTCAACAAGATGGATCTCGTTGACTACTCCCAGCAGGTGTTCGAGGATATCGCCGCCGAGTTCACCGACTTCGCGGCGAAACTCGAGGCCCCGGACCTGAGCGTCATTCCAATCTCGGCACTGCACGGCGACAACATCGTTAGCCGCGCCGCGTCAATGCCGTGGTATCAGGGGTCGTCCCTCCTGCACCACTTGGAGCACGTACACATTGGTTCGGACCGCAACCTCGTAGACGTACGGTTCCCGGTGCAATATGTGATCCGGCCGCAATCATCCAAGATCACTGACTACCGCGGCTACGCCGGTCAGGTGGCATCCGGCGTGCTGAAGCCGGGCGACGAGGTGATGGTGCTGCCGTCCGGGTTCACCAGCCGGATCGCGGCGATCGACACTGCCGACGGTCCGGTCAGCGAAGCGTTCCCGCCGATGTCGGTCACCGTACGGCTGGCCGACGAGATCGACATCTCGCGCGGCGACATGATCTGCCGGCCGCACAACCAGCCGTCTGTCGCGCAGGACATCGAAGCGATGATCTGCTGGATGGACGAGACGCGACCGATGTCGATCGGCGGCAAGTATGCGATCAAGCACACGACCCGGTCGGCCCGGGCTGTGGTACGCGACGTGAACTACCGCCTCGACGTCAACACGCTGCACCGAGACGAGGCCGCCACCCAACTCCGCCTGAACGAGATCGGGCGGGTCCGGCTGCGTACTACCGTGCCGCTGCTGGCCGACGAATACCGCCGCAACCGTACGACCGGAGGCTTCATCGTGATTGACGAGACGACGAACCGTACGGTCGGCGCCGGCATGATCGTGGAGGCGGCCTGAGCCAGCCCGATGTTCGACGGCGGTGAGCCGAAGATGTCCGAGGGCGGTGAGCCGAACATGCCCGGCGGCGCTGAACCGCACAGGGCCGGCCGGAGGTCGCGAGCCGGCCGGCGCCGATTCGTGCCCCCGTACCGTCCGATGCGTGCGACCCTAAGCGCGACGCGCGGCGACACGACCGACGGCGACACGACCGACCGCGGAACGGCCGAGGGCGGCATAGCCCGCAATGGCGGCACCGTGACCGGCGGCCGGCCGAGCGCACCACTTGACTCGGGTCCGTCGGCAACGCGAGGTGCCGCCATCGGCAATGCGACGACCGACCGGGCCGACCGCACCGGTGTAGTCACCGACACCGCCGCCCTCGCCCCGTGGCGCCGCCCATTCGTCCCGGCACCGAGGCGGGGCATACGCAGGGGAGTGGTGGTGCGACAACCGGGCCGGATCTCGAGGCTGCTCGGCCGCTTCGCGGTGCGCGCTGCGGATGCCGCGAGTCGGTTCGGCGCCCGCCGTCTCGGCGTTCGAGCGTCCGATTCCGCCGACCGATTCGGGACGCCCCCGGCCGCGGGGACAGGGCCGGGCCCACGGATCAGCGAATCCGAGTTGCGTGAGCTCGTCGCCGCGAACGTCGTCATCGACGTCGGCCAGCGGCAGATCATCGCCGAGGTACTCGCCGCCGGCGTCCGCCATGTCCGGGAGGTGATGGTGCCACGTACCGACGCCATCTTCGTCGCCACCGGCGATGCGGTCGCGGTCGCGCTGGATCGGGTGTTGACGTCGCGACACTCTCGCTTCCCGGTCATCGACGGCACCCACGACGACGTCATCGGCGTGGTGCAGGTGTGGGATCTTCTGCTCGCCGACGCGGCCGATGGTCTGACGGTCGGGGCGCTGGCGCGGCCGGTCCACCACATCCCGGGCTCGAAGCGGGTCCTCGCGGCGCTGTCCGACATGCGGCGCGAGGGTCATCACCTGGCGGTCGTCGTCGACGAGTACGGCGGCACGGCCGGCATCGTCACGCTCGAGGATCTCGTCGAGGAACTCGTCGGCGAGGTGCACACCGACGGAATCGAGGACGACGCGGACGTGACGGCGGGCGGCGCGCTCACCGGTATCGACGGCCGGACAAACCTCAACGACTTCGCCGAGCGCTGCGGGTTCGTGCTGCCACCCGGACCGTACGAGACGGTTGGCGGCTTTGTGATGGCACGCCTGGGCCGCCTGCCCCACCCAGGTGATGAGGTCATCGTCGGTCCGTGGCGGCTCGTGGTCACCGAATGCGAGGGTCGGCGCGTCAGCCGTGTCTCGGTGCGCTCGACCGCGGGTTGAGCCGCCGTCATCCAGCGTCAGTTCGGTGGCACGACCGGCATGATGATCCGGCGCCACGCGCGTCCGTCGACCGACGTGGTCGGATGCGCGCCGAGGGTTACGTACCCGCCGGAGACGGTTACGACGCGACCGGCCGGCGCGGCATTGCCCATGACCGGCGCGAACGTCGCGCCATGGTCGATGCTTCGACGGTATGACACGGCGTCCGCTCCGACACTTAGCCACACTCCGACCGATCCGTCGCGCGGCGTCATCAAGCCGAAGTCGTCGGTGGCGGTCCAGCCCGCCTCTGGGATCGGGGCGGCCCACGTCTGACCGCCGTCGCTCGAGCGGATGAGCAACATCTGGCCGCCGCTGCGGACGAGCACGTAGACGTTGCTCCCGTCGGCCGTGGCGAGGGCCGGCTGCTCGCCGGTCTCCGGGATCACGCCGAGCTTCGTCGTGTGCCATGTCGCGCCCTGGTCGTGGCTTAGCGACACGGCCAACTCGCCGGTGCTGGGGTCGTCGCCGGTCACCCACCACCCGTGGTTGATGCTCGCGAGGTTGATCGAGGAGAGCTTGGGCTGGCGGGCAATGGGGTGGACCTTGCCGTCGCCGCCATTCACCTCCTCGATCTTGCCGAGCAGCGCCATCTGGAGCGGCTCGACCGCGCTCTTCGCTCGCTTCGTTGCGAAGATCGAGCCGAGGCTCAGTGTCTGGCCGACCGGCCCGATGCTGTTGCCGATCTCGGCGCTGATCATGACGTCGGTCTGGTCGAGCGCGACGACCCTAGCGTCGGCGAGCATGTCGGATGGGTTGCTTCGGAGCAAGCCGATCCGCTTGGTCGACACATTGCCGCTGAGCGAGATCAGTTGCAGGCTGCAGGAACTCCCCCGGCACACGTCGATCAGACCGTACGCGTGGGCCAGGTCAACACCGCCGGCCGCGACCAGGCGGGCCGTGACCGTCCCGTTCGGCGCCGGCAAGGTGATGGTGGTGTTCGTCGGGTCGTCGTTGCCTCCATTCGCAATGGCGATCCGCATGACGCCCGGCCGATCGGAGTTCGACGCGAGCACGAGGCCGATGTAGGCAAGACCGGGCAGACACACGATCAACGCGCCGAGCGACCACAGCGTTGTCGCTAGGCGACGGCGCCGAGCCCGCCGGCGCCCGCGCGCGGCGACTTCGCCGAAATCGGGCAGCCGTGTGTGCTGCTCCACGCCGGAGCGCAAGGCCGCGAAGTCCGGCTCGCTCATCGCCGACGCCCCCGCACGCTCACGAGGCTTTCGGCCGGCTGCGTCGTGTCACCGAGGAGCCGGTCCAGGCCCTCGACGGGGCCGCGCTCCTCGGGCCGGTCGGCGCCGATCCGGTCGGCCGCGGTGCGCTGGTGCGGCAGGTCGTCGCTCCGGCCCATCGCGACCGGTACGTCGGCGGACCAGGAGTCGATGTCGAGGTCAGCGGCGGGCGCGACGAGATCGTCGACCCGGTGGCCGGCCGGGCCGACCGGCACGCCGTTGGCCTCGACCGGGAGGATGCCGGCACCGCGGGCGGGCACGGCTCGGGCCGGCCGACGCCCATTGATGGCCGAGGTCTGTGGCGACCGACCGGTAGCGAGAGTCGGCGCACCGTCATGCAGGAGCTCGGCGAGCACGGCCCGGCCACGGGAGAGCCGCGCCTTGACCGTGCCCACCGGTATGCCGAGCTGCTCGGCAACTTCCTGGACGGACATGTCGGCGATGTGGTGCAACACGATGGTCTCTCGGGTCGGCCGGGACAGTTTGGAAAGTGCGGCGACGAGCAGCACTCGGGTGGGGTCGGCGCCCGGCACCGATTCCGGTGTCGGTGTGACCCGCCCAGTCCGGATCATCGTGTCCAGGAGCCGCCGGCGGCGCCACCGGGTCCGGGCGAGGTTGACCGCGACCGTTCGCAGCCATGCCTCCGGGTCAGCCACGTCCAGGAATGTCTTCGGCCGGGCGAGGGCCCGGGCGTACGCCTCCTGGACCAGGTCCTGTGCCTCGGCGTAGTCGGCGGTCAGGCCGTAGAGCGTGGCCACCAGGCGGCGGTAATACGCCTGGTAGGCCTCGCGGATGGCTTCCTGGGCCTCATCGTCGGCCACTTACCCTCCTCGGCCGGGCGGACTCATCGGCCACCCTCCTCGAGCGGGCACAAACGTCGCCTCGGATAGAAGACCCGTGGGCCGGCCCATCGGTTGCATGGCCGGCCGAGTTGCTTTCGCTGGCGGATACGCCGCCCGCGAATGCACCTGGAAGAATGAGGCGCATGTCTCGCGAGTCCGCTGCACCGACCGCCGCCCGGCCCCGGGTGCTGTCCGGCATCCAACCCACCGCCGACTCCTTCCACCTGGGCAATTACCTGGGCGCGGTGCGCAATTGGGTCACTATGCAGGACACGTACGACGCGTTCTATTGCGTCGTGGACCTGCACGCGATCACGGCTGGTCACGAACCGGCGTTGTTGCGGCAGCGTACCCGGGTGAGCGCAGCCCAGCTATTGGCCAGCGGGCTCGATCCTGAGCGCTGCACGCTCTTCGTGCAGTCGCAGGTGCCCGAACATGCGCAACTAGCTTGGGTGCTGAGCTGCATCACCGGCTTCGGCGAGGCGAGCCGGATGACGCAGTTCAAGGACAAGTCGAGCAAGCAGGGTGCCGATCGGTCCAGCGTCGGCCTGTTCACCTACCCGATCCTTCAGGCGGCCGACATTTTGCTTTATCTAGCCGACGCCGTGCCAGTGGGCGAAGACCAGCGGCAGCACCTGGAGCTCACTCGGGATCTCGCACAGCGCTTCAACACCACGTACGGCGCGACGTTCGTCGTCCCGCAGCCGTACATCCTGCGGGAGACGTCCAAGATCGCGGATCTCCAGCAGCCGACGGCGAAGATGTCGAAGTCCGCGTCGTCGCCGGCCGGAGTGGTCGATCTGCTCGACGATCCGGCGAAGTCGGCCAAGAAGATCCGTTCCGCGGTGACCGACACCGGCCGTGAGATCATCTTCGATCCGGAGACGAAGCCCGGCGTGTCCAATCTGCTCACGATCTACTCGGCGCTCACCGGCCGGAGCATCGAGGATCTCGTCGGCGCGTACGCCGGCAAGGGATACGGCGACCTCAAGAAAGATCTCGCCGAGGTGCTCATCGACTGGGTCCGACCGATCCAGGAGCGCACCCGCATCTATCTCGACGATCCGGCTCAGCTCGACAAACTGCTCGCGATCGGCGCGGAGAAGGCGCGCACAGTAGCGTCGGAGACACTGAAGACCGTTTACGATCGGGTCGGATTCCTCGCGCCCGCGAGCAACTGACCCGACCGGCATGAGCGCGGCGAGGAGCAACGACGTGGACGCGACCGGCAACCGATCGGCAGTCGAGTCGATGGTCCCGGCCGACGACGCCGTCGAGCCGGACATCCCGATGACGGTCGGCGTCGCGATCAGCATTCCGCAGCCGTGGGCGGAGATCCTGGACGCCGTGCGCGCGTCGTCGGGTGACCCGCTGGCCGCGTTCATCCCGGCGCACGTCACGCTGCTCGGACCGACCGACATCGACCCCGACCGGATCGGTGAGGCCGAGGCTTGTCTCGCCGCTGCCGCAGCTGGCCACGCACCGTTTGCCGTACATCTGCGGGGCACCGGCACATTCCGGCCGGTGACCGAGGTCGTGTTCGTCGCGGTCGCGACAGGGATCGGCGAGTGCGAGCGGCTAGCGGCCGACGTCCGCCAGGGTCCGCTGCTGCGGGACCTGCACTACCCGTACCACCCGCACGTGACCATCGCGCACGACGTGCCGACCGGCGCGCTCGATCGGGTCTATGCCGAGCTCGCCGAGTTCGAGGCGCTGTTCACCGCCGACCACTTCACGCTCTACGTGCACGGCTCGGACGGTCGCTGGCGGCCGCTTCGCGACTTCAAGCTGACCGGCGAACCGCAGACCCCGGGATGCGCCGGCGGCGGGGACGGATCCGGCGTCGGGTCCGGCCGGATCGGCGGACCCGACGGCGCGAAGGAGACCGACGGCGTGTCGCCGCCGCCCACGCCATGAACCCCTTCGCCGCCCTTGAGAAGGGGTGGGACACCCTCATTACCCGGTCTCGTCGGCGGTCGAAGGTCTTCGACCACATCTGGACGGCCCGCGAGAGATACAGCGAAGTGCTCGGCGGCCGGCTCGCCGCCGCGATCGCCTACTACGGATTCTTCGCCGTCTTCGCGCTCGCCCTGGTCGCGTACGCGATCGTCGGTTTCGTGCTCGCTAATAACGCCGCCGCGGTCGACACCGTCAACCAGTTTCTGCAGCAGAACATCCCGTTCCTGGACGCGACGCAGATCGTCGAGGCGCGCAACACGGTGGCCATCGCCGGCCTCATCGGTCTCGTCTTCACCGGCGTCGGCTGGATCGAATCGTTGCGGTCATCCCAGCGGGCGATCTGGGGGTACGAACAGCAGCCGGGCAACTTGTTCATCCGGCGAGCGCTCGACCTCGGGATCATGTTCGGCATCGGTCTACTGCTCGCGCTGTCGCTGTGGGTGCAGGCGAGCATCAACGACGCGGTCAAGCCGGTCCTGTTGTGGCTGTCGCCGCGTGACGTAACGGTCGGCATCCAAGAGACGATCAACGCCACGGCCCGCGTCGTGGGCATCATCCTCGGCCTGATGGTCAACGCGCTGCTCGCCGCCAGCCTGCTGTCCGGCGTCAGCCGGCTGAGGATGTCGTTGCGCCGACTCATCCCGCCGACCCTGCTGGTGGCGGTCGGTTTGAGCGCGCTCAGCACCGTGGGCCGGCTCTACATCGACTTCAGCTCGCGACGACCCGCCTATCAGGTCGTCGGTGGCACGGTGGCGTTGCTGCTGTTTCTCTACCTATTCAACCAGTTGCTTCTCTACGGCGCCGCGTTCGCCGCCACCAGCGCGCACGGCGACGTCGTGGATCTGGCCGCGGGGCCCCCGCCGGCGGCCGACGGCGACGAATCCGACGGTACGGACGACCGCGAGCCCAGCGACACGACGGCGCCTGAGGCGCGCACCGACAGCGATACACCGCCGCCGATCGGGGTGGCTCGAGCCGACGACCGGTCGATGAACGGTGCCGCCGAGGGTGCCTCGGAAGGAGTCTCGGATCGGCCAACCGATGCCGCATCGATGCCGGCGGCGGCCGAGCGCGAGCCCACCGACGAGTCAGCGGATAAGGGATCCGGTGCGGCCTCGGCGGACCGCCCGACCCGCCACCGTCAGTCCGGCGCCCCGGATCATCGTCGCTAAGCGACCGAAAGCGACGTTTGCTCACTTTCCGCGCGGCGATACTGCACGCTGACCGCCCGCACGCGACGATGATGGATATGTGGGCGCGCTCGTGACTCTGCAACTGCCGACGGACTCCCCGATCCGGGAGCTGCCGTGGATCATCACGTTCGGGCCGCTCACCGAGGCCGAGGACTGGGAGCCGGTGGTGTGCGGACCGTACGAGCGACCACACGCGCTAGCGCTGGCCGAGGAGGTCGTGGCCGACGACGAGTTGATGGCCGTCGTCGAGCCGTTGCTGGGCTACGCGGCGCCCGACGAGATCCGCGACGAGATTGGTGTGGCGCGGGCGATCGCCCAATCGGACGACGCGAACGGTGATGGTGCGGACGAAGACGCGCTGGATGAGCGCGCGCTGGTTGAGCACGAGCTCGGCGAGGACGGGCTCGAGGCGGAGCCGTCGGTGCCCGAGCGAGGATTAGCCGGCGGCGGTGACATCGGCGTGGCCGAAGGGGGCGCGCTGCCGACGGCGGCCGAAATCCGGGCCGGTATGGCCCGTGTCGTACGGCAGCTAGCCGACTGACCGATGCACCGACATTTCCGTGCCGGGCGGATCAGCCGCCCGCGACTTCTCGCCGTCGTCGCGGCCCTGACCGTGGTCGCGGCCGGCGGGTTGGCGTCGTGTGGACACGGTTCCGGCCTGAAGGTCGGTTTGGCGTACGGCGTCGGCGGCCCCGGCGACCACGGCTTCAACGACGAGGCGCTGGCCGGTCTCACGATGGCGCAGCGTGAGTTGCGCGGGTCGGTGCGCGAGGTCCGGGCGTTATCGGCTCGGGCCAACGAGTCCGAGGGCGACCAGTTCGACCGGCTTACGCTGCTCTGCAATGCCGGTTACGACCCGGTCATCGCGGTCGGGTATACGTACGCCGGCGCCGATCCGGCCGACGGACCGCTGGCCCGGGCGGCCAAGGCGTGCCCGAAGACCCGCTTCGCGATCATCGACAGCGACGCGGTCACCGCACCCAACGTCGCGAATCTCGTCTTCGCCGATGAACAGGGCGCCTACTTGATGGGCGTGGCCGCGGCGGCCAAGTCGAGGACCGGCACGATCGGCATGGTCGGCGCCTGCCCGAACTCGCTGATCGGGCGCTTCCAGGCGGGATATCAGGCCGGCGCGACCGCTCAGCACCCGCACATCCTGGTCGAGACCGGGTACGTCTCGGAGGACCCGAAGCGTTGCGACTTCACCGATGTCGCCGCCGCCGAGAAGGCCGCGAACCAGTTATACGACGAAGGCGCTGACGTCGTGTTCCAGGTCGCGGGTGGCGCCGGGATCGGAGTCTTCCAGGCCGCGAACGCGCACAGCGCAATGGCGATCGGGGTGGACTCGGACCAGTATGAGACCGTCGGACCGACGCTCCGACACGTGATCATCACATCCGAGATCAAGCGGGTCGACTTGGCTGTCTTCGGCTTCATCCAGTCGGTCGCGAACGGCTCGTTCACCCGGGGCGTCCGCCGCTACGATCTCGCCGACGGTGGGGTCAGTTATGCCACGTCCGGAGGGCAAATCGCGGACCTCACCAGCCGGATTGAAGTTTACCGAAAGGAAATCATCTCCGGGCGTATCATCGTCCCGATCACGCCGTAGGTTGCCGTCATACGAAGAACGCCGGCATCGCGGTGGGACGTCGCGCGACGAAGAGGTCGACGCGCGATCGCCGTTTCCGGCACATCGCGCGGGTCGCGATGTGAAACGAAGGGTATGAACGTGCTCGCACAGCGTGGCATCCGATTGTTGGGTGGGGTCGCGGTCGCCACTCTCGCGGTCTCCCTGGCCGCCTGCGGCTCGGCTCCGGCGAAGTCGTCGTCGGCGGGCGCATCGACCGCCTCGGGCAAGAAGATCGAGGCCTGCATGGTGACCGACACCGGCGGTATCGACGACAAGTCGTTCAACCAGTCCGCGTGGGCCGGCCTTCAGGCGGCCCAGAAGGCCAACTCCAACATCACTCCGACATACGTGGCCTCCACGGCGGAGACCGACTACCAGCCGAACCTGCAGGGCTTCATCAACCACACCCCGCCCTGCGACATGATCCTCGCGGTCGGCGGCCTGATGGGCGCGGCGACGGATTCGGTCTCCAAGGCCAACCCGAACAAGCAGTTCGCGATCGTCGACTACAAGAGCGCGAACTCAAACGTTTACTCGATGCAGTTCGACACCGCGCAGGCGGCGTATCTCGCCGGCTACCTGGCCGCGGGCGTGAGCAAGAGCGGCAAGGTCGGGACGTATGGCGGTCTCAAGATCCCGCCGGTCACGATCTTCATGGATGGCTTCGTCGACGGCGTCGCGCATTACAACCAGGTGCACAAGACGAACGTCACCGCACTCGGCTGGAACAAGACGTCGCAGAACGGCCTGTTCGCCAACAGCTTCACCGACCAGGCCAAGGGCAAGCAGCTCGGCCAGCAGCTGGTCAGCCAGGGCGCCGACATCATCATGCCCGTCGCCGGCGGCACCGGCCTCGGCACCGCCTCGGACGCGCAGGCCACCGGCAAGTACAGCGTGATCTGGGTCGACCAGGACGGCTGCGTGAGCGCGGCGCAGTACTGCTCGGTCTTCCTCACCACGGTCCAGAAGAACATCTCGGCCGCAGTGCAGGACGCGGCGCAGAAGGCATCGGCCGGCAGCGCGCTGACCGGCGGCACGATTGGCACGCTCGCCAACAACGGCGTCCAGATCGCGCCGTACCACGATTTCGCTAGCAAGGTCCCGCAGGCGCT
Source organism: Micromonosporaceae bacterium (assembly GCA_035643815.1). Taxonomy (GTDB): domain Bacteria; phylum Actinomycetota; class Actinomycetes; order Mycobacteriales; family Micromonosporaceae; genus DASQPR01. Next base: position 13,293 of record DASQPR010000706.1, read on the forward strand.
GCAGACCGAGGTTACCCAGCTCAAGCAGGACATCATCTCGGGCAAGGTCACCGTCACGTCGCCGTCGTCACCTAAGTAACGTGTGAGCCGAGCCGCCGGGCTGACCCATCGGGACGCCCGGCGGTGATATACAGGCACGGCGCGACGCGAGGGCATCGGATCGTCCGCGGTCCGGTCGCCCTCGCGTCGTGCGCGAATAGGTGTACGACGAAGCATGGCCGTGGAGGTGTGCGCTGAGACTCGAATTGCGCGGCATCACCAAGCGCTTCGGCGCTCTCGTCGCTAACAACCACATCGACCTGACCGTCGAGCCAGGCGAGATCCACGCCCTGCTCGGCGAGAACGGCGCGGGCAAGTCGACGTTGATGAACGTCCTCTACGGGCTGCTACAGCCGGATGAGGGCGAGATTCTCGTCGACGGCGTGGTTACCAAGATCCACCGACCCAGCGATGCGATCGCGGCCGGGATCGGTATGGTCCACCAACACTTCATGCTCGTCCCGGTGTTCACCGTGGCCGACAATGTGATGTTGGGGACGGAACGCACGCGGGGATTCCTGCGCTTCCTGAATCGCGGTGCCGCCCGCAAACTCGTCCTCGATGTGTCGCGCCGCTACGGCCTGCCGGTGAATCCGGATGCCGTGATCGAGGACCTGCCCGTCGGCGTCCAACAGCGCGTCGAAATCGTGAAGGCACTGACGCGGGACGTCGATCTACTCATCCTCGATGAGCCGACCGCGGTCCTGACGCCTCAGGAGACCGACGAACTGCTCGACGTTATGCGGCGCCTCAAGGAGGCCGGCAAATCGATCGTGTTCATCACGCACAAGCTGCGTGAGGTCAAGGCCATCGCCGACCGCATCACGGTGATCCGCCGCGGCGCTGTGGTTGGGACGGCGCGGCCGGACGCGAGCGAGGACGACCTGGCCACCATGATGGTCGGCCGGGCCATGCAGCTCCAGGTGGTCAAACAGCCGGCGACCCCCGGCGACACCGTGCTGACGATCCGAGGGCTGACCGTCGCCGACGAGCGTGGGCATCTCGCCGTCGACAATGTCGATCTCGAGGTCCGGGCGGGCGAGGTGCTCGGTCTTGCCGGCGTACAGGGCAACGGGCAGACCGAGCTCGTCGAAGCGATCATGGCGCTCCGGCCGGCCGCTCGCGGTGACGTGACGGTGGCTGGCAAGTCACTGGCTGGGCGTACGACCGCGCAGATCCTCGCGGCCGGTATCGGCTATATCCCGGAAGACCGCAGCGTCGACGGGCTGGTGCGGGAGTTCACCGTCGCCGAGAATCTCGTGCTCGACGTCTATCATCAGCGTCCGTACGCGTCCGGGCTGGCCCTGCATCACGACGCGATCGCGGCCTCGGCCGACAAGCTCGTCCGCGACTACGACATCCGTACGCCATCCCCGACCGCGACGGTCAGTACGCTGTCCGGCGGCAACCAACAGAAGGTGATCGTGGCGAGGGAGGTGTCGCGACCGTTGAAGGTGTTGGTCGCGGCGCAGCCGACGCGTGGCGTGGACGTCGGTTCGACCCAGTTCATCCACAGTCAGGTGATCGCGGCCCGAGATACCGGCAGTGCGGTGTTGCTCGTTTCGAGCGAGCTCGACGAGATCGTCGCGTTGGCCGACCGCATCGCGGTCATGTACCGCGGCAAGGTGCTGGCGATCGTCGACGCCGATGCGCCGCGCGAGCAGCTCGGCCTGCTCATGGCCGGCGTTACCGATGGCACGAGCGGAGCGGCGGCGTGACCGGACCAACCGGCGAGGACCGGGAACCCAACGGTCGCGCGCCAGAAGAGCCGGCGCCCGAAGCGGCGGCACGCGCCGACGGAACGCCTGACGGCACCGATGCCGACAGCAGCGCGGCCGAGGGCAGGGCGCCCGAGGGCGGTGCGCCCGAGCCATCCGCTTCCGAGGAGCCGGCCGGCGGCGAGGGCGCCGAGCGGCACGCCGCGCCGTCGGACGAGGCGATCGACGAGGCGATCGACAGCGGGACGGACGTCAGCCCCCAGCTCGGTGGCGAGGGTGCGGACATGCCGGTGGCGCCGAAACCGGCCGGTCGACCGCCCGGTCGCTTCCTGCGCGTCGTACGGTGGCTCACCAGCGCGAACCCGGTCGTCATCTCGGTTTTGTCGATCTTCTCCGCGCTGGTGATCGGCGCGATTCTGATCGTCATCGGCGACCGACCGGTGATCAGCGAGTTCAACTACTTCTTCGCCCAGCCCGGCACCGCGCTGTCCGG
>DASQPR010000707.1:0-5742 GCA_035643815.1 Micromonosporaceae bacterium
CCACGATGCTGTCGTCGGATCAGGCGTACGTGATAACGGCCGGCGTGATGAACCTGCCGGATACCGCGGCGGCGACCAAGGTCGCGAGCTCCCTACAACCCGACATCGCGAAGGGCACCGGGCGTCTGAACGGGCTCGACGCCGGCGGAACGACCACGGCCATCACCTCGGCCCAGGCCCAGGTCGCCTGGGATACGCGCGGCCACTACCTCGTCTACAGCATCATCGCGCTGGCCAGTGGCAAGGCGATCGCCGCAACGGACAAGAAGGTTCCGGCGATCATCACCGATGTGGTCGAGAACTACCTCGGCGACAAGGTGCTCGGCGCCCGCGCCAAGAAGTCGGCGGCGCCGACCCCGAAGCCGTCCTGAGTGAGCCGCAGCCGTCGTCCTGAGCGACGCCGCACCCGTTGTCCTGAGCGACGCTGCACCCCGTTGTCCTGAGCGACGCCGCACCCGTTGTCCTGAGCGAGACGGCCCGGCTTCCTGGGCGAGGCGCCCACGAAGTTATTCGAGGTCGCGCCGGTTTCGAGTGTGTGCCGCGCGGTCGGCGTATTGGCTAGCGTCCGGGTAGACGACTTCGACGAGGTTCAGCCCGTGCGGCGGCGCGACCACGACGTCGCTGGCTCGCTCCGTACGCCGGAGCAGATCGACCGGCCACGTGACCGGACGCCGGCCCTCACCGACTGCGATGAGCGCGCCGACCAGACTGCGGACCATTGACTGGCAGAAGGCGTCGGCCGCGACAGTCGCGAAGAGGACGCCGTCGTCGCGCCGCCAGTCGAATCGGGCCACCGCCCGGATCGTCGAGGCGTGCTCCTTGCGACGGCAGAAGGCAACGAAGTCGTGCAGCCCGACCAGTGCCGCGGCGGCCTCGTTTATCCGGTCGAGGTCGAGCGGTCGCGGCCAGGCTAGCGTGTCGCGGGCGCGGAGCGGCTCGGCGCCCCACGGCGAGTCCGTGACCCGGTAAACGTACCGACGGGATAGCGCCGAGAAGCGTGCATCGAACGAGGCGGGTGCCGGCGCGGCCGCGAGGACGCGTACGTCCGGCGGTAGTAGCCCGGCCAGCCGCCGGACGAGCGAGTCGCCCACCTTGGCCCAGCCATCGGCCGTCACGTCTACGTGCGCGACCTGACCGGACGCGTGGACACCAGCGTCCGTACGCCCGGCCACGGTCAACCCGACCGCGCCACCGGCACCGAAAAGGCGCTCGAGTTCGGCGAGAAGCACGCCCGCGACCGTACGGCGACCGGGCTGCGCCGCCCAACCCGAGAAATCGGTGCCGTCGTAGCTCACGTCCAGACGCAGACGTACCGGCGAAGGTTCGACCGCGTCTGACGGATCGGGCCCGGCACCCTCCGTCTGGAGAGCGCCGGGCCCGGCCGACTGGCGTGACTCGCTCAGGACTCGTCGTCCTTCGTCTCGCTGTCGTTGTCGTTGTCGGTGTCCTCGACCGCCGGCACGTCGGCCTGGGCGGTCGTGGCCGGAGTCTCGTCCTCGTCGTCACCGGCGAGCACGGCCACGGCTTCGGCCTTCGCGGCCTTGCGGGCGGTCGACTTCGCCGGGCGCGCCGTCGTCGTCGGGACCGCGAGCTCCTCGACCAGCTCGATGACGGCCATCGGAGCGTTGTCACCCTTGCGGGGATTGGTCTTGACGATGCGGGTGTAGCCGCCGGGACGCGTCGTGAAGCGCGGCGCGATGTCATCGAACAGCGTCGCCACCACGTCCTGGTCACGGACGACAGTCAGCACCCGACGGCGAGCGTGCAGGTCGCCCCGCTTCGCCTTCGTGATGAGCTGCTCGGCGAGTGGCCGGAGCCGCTTCGCCTTCGTCTCGGTCGTGGTGATTCGGCCGTGGCGGAACAGCTGCGTGGCCAGGTTGGCCAGGATCAGCCGCTCGTGCGCCGGGCTGCCGCCGAGACGGGGACCCTTGGTGGGCGTGGGCATGGTTGGTGCTCCTCGTGTCGTCTGGTACGTAGGGGCCGGCCGAAGCCGACCCCTACTGCTACTACAGCTGTTCGGTCTCGCGGTAGTCGTCGGAGTCGTAGTCGGTTTCCGAGAAGCCGTCGACAACGTTGGCCGGGTCGAACGTCGGGGCCGAGTCCTTGAGACCGAGGCCCATGCCGGCGAGCTTCATCTTGACCTCGTCGATCGACTTCTGGCCGAAGTTGCGGATGTCGAGCAGGTCTGCCTCGGTCCGGCCGATCAGCTCGCCAACGGAGTTGATGCCTTCGCGCTTGAGGCAGTTGTACGACCGGACGGTCAGGTCCAGCTCCTCGATCGGCAGTGCAAGATCGGCAGCGAGCTGCGCGTCCTGCGGCGACGGGCCGATGTCGATGCCCTCGGCCTCTTCGTCCAGCTCGCGAGCCAGCCCGAACAGCTCGACGAGGGTCGAGCCGGCCGAGGCGAGCGCCGTACGCGGCGAGATCGACGGCTTCGACTCGACATCGATAATCAGACGGTCGAAGTCCGTACGCTGCTCGACGCGGGTCGCCTCGACGCGATACGTCACCTTGAGCACCGGCGAGTAGATCGAGTCGACCGGAATACGACCGATCTCGGCGCCGGCGTTCTTGTTCTGCGTCGCTGTCACGTAGCCACGGCCGCGCTCGACGGTGAGCTCCATGTCGACCCGAGCCTTGCCGTTCAGCGTCGCGAGCTTGAGGTCGGCGTTGTGCACGTTGACTCCGGCCGGCGGCTGGATGTCGCCCGCGGTGATGTCGCCCGGGCCCTGCTTGCGCAAGTACATGCTGACCGGCTCGTCGTGGTCGGAGCTGACGCACAGTTCCTTGACGTTCATGACGAGCTCGACCACGTCCTCCTTGACGCCCGGGATCGTGGTGAACTCGTGCAGGACGCCGTCGACCTTGATCGACGTGACCGCTGCGCCCGGGATCGAGCTGAGCAGCGTACGCCGCAGCGAGTTGCCGAGCGTGTAGCCGAAACCCGGCTCGAGCGGCTCGATGATGAACCGGGAACGTGTGTCGCTGATCGCCTCTTCAGAGAGCGACGGTCGCTGTGAGATGAGCATTGCTTCTCTTTTCGTTCGGGGCACCCGCTATTTGATGCCCGTCCAGGTACTTCTCTGTTGCTGCCTTGCTGTTTTGCTTGCCGGCCGCTGGCCGGCGTTCTACCGCTCAGACCGGGTCTTGGTCTTGCACCGCGAACCCGGTTTTGGGACCGGCTCCGCCCTTGCTGGCAAGGCGCACCCGGCCGCCGTGTGCGTCCTTTGCACACAAGGTCGGGAGCAACGCCGCCAGCGAGGTCGGAGGCGATTCCAAAACTTATTTGGAGTAGAGCTCGACGATGAGTTGTTCCTGCACCTGCGTGTCGATGTTGGCGCGCGCCGGCAGGTTGTGCACCAGCACCTTCATCTGGGTCGGGATCGCCTCGAGCCACGCCGGCACGATCTTCGACCCGGCCTCGGCGGCCGCGACGACGAACGGCGTGAGCTCGCGGGACTTCTCCCGGACCTGGACGATGTCGTGCTCGCTGACGCGGTACGACGGGATGTCGACCTTGCGTCCGTTCACCGTGATGTGGCCGTGCTTGACGAGCTGACGGGCCATGTCCCGGGACTTGGCGTAGCCGGCGCGGTAGATCACGTTGTCGAGTCGCGACTCGAGGATGCGCAGCAGCTCTTCACCGGTCTTGCCCTGCTTGGCGACGGCTTCCTCGTAGTAACGACGGAACTGCTTCTCCAGCACTCCGTACACGCGGCGAGCCTTCTGCTTCTCGCGCAGCTGGAGCAGGTACTCGGTCTCCTTCAGACGACCGCGGCCGTGCTGGCCGGGCGGGAAGGGACGCGACTCAAACGGGCACTTCGGCCCATCGCACTTGCTGCCCTTGAGGAAGAGCTTCATCTTCTCGCGGCGGCAACGGCGGCAGTCGGCACCTGTATAACGAGCCATTTCTCTAATCTCCCTTAGACCCGGCGACGCTTGGGCGGACGGCAACCGTTGTGCGGCTGCGGCGTGACGTCGGCGATCTGCCCGACTTCGAGGCCGACGGCCTGCAGCGAACGGATGGCGGTCTCGCGGCCGGAGCCCGGACCCTTCACAAACACGTCGACCTTGCGCATGCCGTGCTCCATCGCCCGGCGCGCGGCGGCCTCGGCGGCGAGCTGCGCGGCGAACGGAGTCGACTTCCGCGAACCCTTGAAGCCGACCTGGCCCGCGGAGGCCCAGGAGATCACGGCGCCATTCGGGTCGGTGATCGACACGATCGTGTTGTTGAACGTGCTCTTGATATGCGCCTGCCCGTGGGAGACGTTCTTGCGTTCTTTGCGCCGGACCTTCTTGACGGGGGCCCCTGCGCGTGCCTTCGGTGGCATATTCGAATGCGCTCCTAGATCCGCTTAATGAGAGTTGTTCGACCTTGCTCGCAACCCGCCAGCGCACCGGCCAGGGGCCGCGGCATACCGGATCGAACAAAAATCACTTCTTGCCGGCCTTCTTCTTGCCGGCGACGGTGCGCTTGGGACCCTTGCGGGTGCGCGCGTTGGTGCGTGTCCGCTGACCGCGGACGGGCAGGCCGCGACGGTGCCGGATGCCCTGGTAGGAACCGATCTCCATCTTGCGCCGGATGTCGGACTGCACCTCACGGCGCAGGTCACCCTCGACCTTGTAGTTGGCTTCGATGAAGTCTCGGAGTGCGACGACGTCGTCGTCGGTCAGGTCACGGCTGCGCTTCTCCGGGGAGATCCCGGTCGCGGCCAGCGACGCGAGGGCCCGGGTGCGGCCGATGCCGAAGATGTAGGTGAGCGCGACTTCCATCCGCTTGTCGCGGGGTAGGTCGACGCCGAGTAGACGTGCCATTAGCGGGCGACTCCTCGTGGTCAGTTAGAGGTCTGTGTCGTTCCGCCCCGTCTGCCCGGACGGGCCCCGGCCTCTAACCGGGGGACGACCACGAGTCGCATCGACGCGCTCGCGTCGGGTGCTCGTCGCGGCTGGAACGAGCTTTCATCAAGTTGTGGTGCGCTGTCGTTGTGGTGCGCTGGTGCTGTCGAGCACGGCACATCGCCGCGCGCGGGCGTCAGCCCTGGCGCTGCTTGTGGCGCGGGTCAGAGCAAATGACCATGACCCGCCCGTGGCGCCGGATGACCCGGCACTTCTGGCAGATCCGCTTGACGCTCGGCTTGACCTTCACGGTTTGTCCTTCACGTTCTTACTTATAGCGGTAAAATGCGCACTACTTGTAGCGGTAGACGATGCGTCCGCGGGTGAGGTCGTAGGGAGACAGCTCCACCACGACCCGGTCCTCAGGCAGGATGCGGATGTAGTGCTGCCGCATCTTGCCGCTGATGTGCGCCAGGACCTTGTGGCCGTTGGCGAGTTCTACCCGAAACATTGCGTTCGGGAGTGGCTCGATAACTCGGCCCTCGATCTCGATGGCCCCATCTTTTTTGGGCATAGCCTCCGCTACCTGACGTCAGGTCTATTGACAGGTGCGCCTCGTCCGATTCACGCTCGGTGGTGAGGTCGGCTCCCGCCGTTCTCAGTCCCGGTGCGTGCCAGCCGCGGCTCCGTCTCGCTCACCGAAGGCATGGTGGGCATGGCGGAGTGGACGCTGCGCGCCAAGAAGCGAGTGTACGCGTATGCCGCAGGCACCGGCAAACTCGGCCCCCGCGGTCGGGCGTGTCGGTGCGCACAGTCGCCGTGCTACGGGAAGAATGCGGCCCGGCTAGACGGAATCGGTGCCGTTGTCCCGATTCATCCGGCGGAAATCACGCTCGGCCCGCCGAC
>DASQPR010000708.1:0-3085 GCA_035643815.1 Micromonosporaceae bacterium
TGGGCTGGCCAGGCCAGGCGCACCAGCGGCTACTGTCCGATCCCGTGCTGACCCGACTGGCCGGACAGTTCGGCGCAACGTCAGCCCAGCTCGCACTCGCCTGGCTGCTCGACGTCGCCCCCAACATCTTGCTCATCCCCGGCACCCGCAGCCGCGGTCACCTCGCCGACAACCTCGCCGGCGGCGATATCCGGCTCGACCACGCGACCCGCACCGAACTCGTCCGGCGCTTCCCGCCGACCAGATCACCGGCGCTTTCGACCATCTGACACCGGCTAGAAACGAGGTACGGATCCGGGACGCGGACGGGAATCGCTGGAGCGAATGACCAACGTCCTATCCGCGCGAGGTCCTCGACCAGGAATTTCGTTCTGAACGCTCCACCGTCGCGCTCCAACTCCGGCCATCTGCTGATCGGCGCCCAAATCAACGCGCGGGCGGCACGTTGGTCGCAGCCGATGTCGTGAGCCGCCTGTGGCCGGCGTCGATGCGTTGTTGGCATAGCACCTGTCCGCCCGACACGCTGACCAAAGAAGGACTGGCGCACCGAGATCTGCCGGCCGCGATGCCGCCAGGCTCGGCACGGTCGCCCGGCATTCTGGCCGTTGCGCCTTGGACGCGGCCGCGACTGGGCCATCATGGTCGTATGTACGGGGTTCGAACGGTCGATGTGCCTCGGCGCCCGGTGGCCGCGTTGGAGGACGTGGTCGGCCTGCCGCGGACCACCCGATTGCTCGCCGAAGCGATGGAGTTCCGGAACCGGTTGGACGGCCGCGTCATCTGGAACGTCAGCTCCACCGAAAGCGGTGGGGGCGTCGCGGACATGCTGCAGGTGCTGGTCGGATATACGAAGGACCTCGCCATTGACATCCGCTGGTTGGTCATCAGTGGGGACGGCGAGTTCTTCCGCATCACCAAGCGCGTGCACAACCGGATCCATGGCCGAGTTGGCGACGGTGGCGCTCTTGGGGCGGCGGAGCGTGCCCACGTCGACGACGTCATGGCCGCCAACGTGACGAGCCTCGGCGATAAGATCGGTGCCGGCGATCTGGTGCTGTTGCATGATCCGCAGACGGCGGGTCTCGTTGGTCCGCTCGCCCGGCGTGGGGCGCATGTGGTGTGGCGATCGCATATCGGCATCGACGGTGAAAACGACGTGAGCCGGTCGGCGTGGGAGTTTCTCCAGCCACTCCTCGCCGACGCGGAAGCGTACGTCTTCACCCGCCACTCCTATGTGCCTCAGATGGTGCCGGCGTCGCAGGCATGGATCATCCAGCCCTCGATAGATCCGTTCTCGCCGAAGAATCAGCCGATGGATCCGCAGGCGGCGCGAGCGGCACTTGTCCAGATGGGGGTGCTTGCCGGCGACGCGGCCGGATCGGTGTGCCGCTACGTTCGTCGAGACGGTTCACCGGGCGAGGTGAGCCAGCCGGCGTCCGTGATCGCCGAAGCGCTGCCGGGACCCGACGATCCGGTTGTCCTTCAGGTGTCCCGATGGGACCGGCTCAAGGACATGGCCGGAGTGATGCGGGGGTTCGCCGAGCATGTGGCGCCGAGCGGGCCCGGGTGGCTCATTCTCGCCGGGCCGTCCGTCGACGGTGTGACGGATGACCCGGAGGGCGCGATCGTGTTCGCAGAAACCCTCGCTGAGTGGCGGAACCTTCCGTCACAGCAGCGGTCCCGCGTGATGCTGGTGACGCTGCCGATGACCGACGTCGACGACAACGGCGCCATGGTCAACGCCCTGCAGCGGCACGCCAATGTGATCGTACAAAAGAGCCTCGCCGAGGGCTTCGGCCTCACCGTAGCCGAGGGCATGTGGAAGGGCAGGCCCGTCGTCGGCTCCGCGGTCGGAGGCATCCAGGACCAGATCGCCGACGGTACCGGCATTCTGCTGCCGGACCCAACGGACCTGCCCGCGTTCGGACGTGCCGTACGAACGCTGCTCGACGATCCGGCCCTCGCCGACCGGATGGGTACCTCGGCACGCGAGCATGTCCGCGCCCACTACGTTGGCGACCAACATCTGATCCGGTACGCCGAGCTGTTTGGCACCCTGCTCGCGAACGAACCGACGCCGAACCATTCGCCGGTTGCCGGGTCGGCGGGCTGAGGCCCGCGTCGGCGGCCCCGCGGCTCCAACCTCGTCCACAGGCACGGTGCATTAAGGCGCCTGTCGCATTAAGACATCCCGCGTCGTCAGCGTCGCTGATTTTCCGTTACGAGACTCAAGGCGGAGACGAGGCGACGATCAGTCCCGGGATAACGCGAGCAATAGGACAGCTTTGTCCCGATCTTTATCGACCAGCGTTCGGCAGAATTCGATCTTGCGGAAGTCTTGCGGCCAGCGATCTTGCCGATCGCTTGATGCAACAATGCCCGCCCGGCTCTGACCGATCGGTACGGTCCTTTGTGGACCCGACCGCCGCCGGGCCGGCTTGCCACGACTCGTACTGGTCGTGACGACCCGGTGCAGGGACGGCGGCGGGCCGCCGGCAGCTCCGGCTCGCCGGCACGAGAACAAGGACGCGTGGTTCGGCGGCGCCGAGGATCGTCTCGATCTCACCTCGAGCGAGCCGGTTGTTCAACGAGGTCGCGGTCGCCTCGAGCTTGGCGGGCCGGTAGATGGCCTCCAGGAACGACGGCGTGTTGCCTCCGAGGTAGGTCACCCGGTCGCCAGCGACAACCCCGTCGGCCCGCAGGGCCGGCGCGACCCGAGCCGAACGGGCGTCCAGCTCGGCGAAGGTGACCGCCTCGTCGGCCGTGTTGATCGCGACCGCGTCAGGGGGTGGGGGCCGCGGGTCGCCGCACGATGTCGGCCAGGTTCGTCACCCGCGTACCGTCCGGGCGATGGGCCCAGATGTGGTCCTGGACCCGCGATCCGGTCGCTACAGTCGACGCGTCGATCATGCCACACGCTGCAACTAAAACCGTTGCCTGCCGAATACGCGCTGACCGGCGACGCGGGGCTCACAGTTGACGCAACCATTGAGTTGCTATACGGTCGTAGCAACTGAATGGTTGCTAAAGACGAGGAGGTGCCCCGATGGGGTTCCCAGACCGGATTGAACGCACGGTGCGCATT
>DASQPR010000709.1:0-2621 GCA_035643815.1 Micromonosporaceae bacterium
CTCGACGAATTGCCGGCCGCGCTCAGCGGCATGGCGGACACCTCGGATTAGGCACGGACACCGGGCCGGCGGTGATCACCCCTGCGTGTGTCGGTCACGCGGCGTAGCACGGCTCGCCGTGGGTACGGTACGACCATGTTCCTCGTCGGCACGTCGGGTTGGCAGTACAAGGATTGGCGCGGCCGGTTCTACCCGACCGACGTCCCGCAGCGGCTATGGCTGGAGCACTACGCCGAACGATTTGCAACGGTCGAGATCAACAATGCGTTCTACCGACTCCCTGAACGGGACACGTTCGCCGGGTGGCGAGCCCGGACCGCCGGCGAACCGTTCTGCTTCGCGGTGAAGATGAGCCGCTACCTGACGCACATCAAGCGCCTGCGCGATGCGGCCGAGCCGGTGTCCCGCTTTCTCGGCCGGGCCGAGGCGCTCGGCGACCGGCTCGGGCCGGTCCTTCTCCAGTTGCCGCCGAACCTGACGGCCGACGCCGGACTGCTTGACGACACGCTCAAGCTGTTCCCGACGTCGGTCCGCGTCGCAGTGGAGCCGCGTCACCGGTCGTGGTGGTCGGACGCCGTCCGGGACGTGTTGGAGCGTCGCCGGGCCGCGCTGTCCTGGGCGGACCGGCGTGGACGGCCAGTAACGCCGCTGTGGCGTACCGCCGACTGGGGCTATGTGCGGATGCACGAAGGCACCGCGCACCCACGGCCGGGCTATGGGCGCGCCGCACTGGCGTCCTGGATGGACCGTGCGACGGACGCGTTCGCTCCGATGACCGACCACGAGGTGTACGTGTATTTCAACAACGACCACGGCGGCGCCGCCATCCGCGATGCGACGGCATTCGGCCACCTGGCGACACGCCGCGGTATCGCCATCAGCCGTTATCCGCCGGACTAGGTTGCGGTGGACCCGGACTCGGAGCCGGCCGACTCGGCGGACCCGGTTCGGCCTCGGCCGGCAGCGGTGTGAGCCGGATCGTGATGACGTGCGTGATGACGACCGCGACGATCACCAATGGCATCACCGTCACCCCGTCATTGCCGAGAAAAAGAGTCGTCAGGAGCACGGCGGTGAACGGCAGCCGCAGCATGCCCACCGTCATCGCACCGAGACCCATCGCGACTGCAGCGATCAGCCCGAGGCCAGGCAGGTGGGACATCGCGATGCCGCCCGCGGCGCCGAGGAACAACGCGGGAAACGTCGGCCCGCCTCGGAAGGCCACGAGACTCCCGGCGTACGCGAGCCCCTTGCACAGCAACAGCAACAGGAGGGCGCCGACCGAGTAGGCGGACGCGTGGTCGATCAGCGAGGCCAGGTCCGACTGGCCGGAAAACAGAACGTCGGCGTTGGTGTGGTTGGTCGCGGCGGCGTACCCGATGGCCAGTCCGGCGATCGCCAAGCCGACGGCGATCGTGACCTGGATCGTCCAACGTTCCGTCGGACGGCGAACCGTCTTCGCGAGGCGCCGGATCACCCAGCACAGCGCGGCTGCGAGGACACCGATCACGAGCGACCAACCGAATTCCGCCACGGTCGGCCGGCCGGTCGTCGGCAGATGTGGGATCGCTAACGAGAACGTGCCCTCCCCGGTGATCGCACCCAGGCCGGTGAAGATCAGCGCGCCGATGCCGGCACCTAGCAGACCCGGCACCAGGGCGACGCTCGCCATCGCGCCGGCCGCGCCGGTGACCTCCATCAACAGGAACGCGCCGACCAGCGGCGAGCCGAGCAGCGTACTGATGGCGGCGAAGCTGCCCGTCGCGGCGATCACCGCGGCGGCCCGCTGTGGCAGGTCACGCCGGAGAAGCCGGATGATCCAGACGGCGACCCCACCGCCGAGCGCGATAAGCGGTGCCTCGGGCCCGACGACCGGTCCCAGCGCGACGCTGGCGACGGCCGCAACCGTGATGCCGAGCAGCGTCGCCGGCGCCGGAGGGCCCGCGCCGGCTTTGAACCCGTCCGCCGGCACCTCCCCGCCCCGGCCGGGCAGGTAGCACACAGTGACGCCGACGACGAGACCCGCGAGCGCCAGCGGCAGGAGTGGCCACCAGGTCGGCTGGGTGGCGAAGCCGACGCCGTGCGGCAGATCGGTGTAGACCCACGTCACCATGTGCGTGGTCAGCTGGAGAAAGCCATAGGCGAGGGCCGCGATGGGTACGCCGATAATCGCGGCCAGGATCAGCATGACGATGTACTGTCGCGACCGCAGGAGCACCTCGAGCCGTTCGGCTTGATCGGTCTCAGCCACGAAGAACCATCATCTTCAGCCTCCCGAGCGGCACCGGAGCGCACGAATGTGGTCGATGGCCGACCAAGCCGTCAGACTTATCTTCCATGTTTCGGCTGGTATGACGTCCTAATCCCGCTTTATCGGCTTTAGCTGGGTGCTGCCGGATAGTGTGAGATCGGCCGTTGGCCGGCAATGCGGCCAGAGGCATTCGGCCGCCCAGAAGACGGAGACACCCAGTCATCCTCGGCCGGCGGCTGGAACGCGGGACGAGTCATCGCCGGTTACGTCGCCGGCGTTTTAGCCGCAGCGGGTTGCGATCGCCTTCTGGAGGGCGGTGTAGGCGGCCACGACGGCTGCGGCACTCGTGCCGATCGCCGTTATCGAGGAG
>DASQPR010000710.1:0-4119 GCA_035643815.1 Micromonosporaceae bacterium
CGTGGAAGCGTGCACGACCCGAGGGCTGGCGGGTGACCCAGCCCCTCCTGGCGCGCCGAGGGCAGGCGCAGGGGTTCGACTCCCCAGCACACACATTGCACGCCCAGCACGGCGCACAGGTGACGGCTCACAATGCACGGCACACCACCAAGTGCAGATCCACAACGGCGAGGATGGGACAGGGGAATCCGTACCCTAGGCACCGCGGGAACCCTAACGATCTGCCTTCACGCACACCTCGGGTATCCGGGCTGATTCTTCGACGGTGAAGCCGGGTACTGCTCCAGTCGGCGGATCGCAGGAGGAGTTCATGGACTACGGCGAGGATGAACAGCTGATTAGGCACATCAGCATCACGAGCAACGGACTGGCCGCTCTTCGAGCCGACGCCCAAGCAGCAGCCAAGGCTGCCGGAATGGATGCGCGCCGAGGCGCCAATTTCGCACTTGTCGTTACCGAGCTCGCGACGAATTCGATCAAACACGCCAACTCCACCGGCGAGATCCGCATCGTTCGGGACGACGAGCGCGCCGTCTACGCCGAGGTCAGCGACCACGGACCGGGGATCGACACGGCTCGACCATCGACACCACCGGCACCGGACGCAGTTAAGGGTCGAGGTCTATGGCTCAGCGACCAGCTCAGCGACCACATGCACATCACTACCGGGCCGGACGGCACGACCATCCGCGTTGAAATCGACCTACCTAACTCCGGGCCGCCTGCTCCTAGAACTTCGGGCTAAACGCCGCCGGGGGTCGCCGAGCCATCACGACGGCTCCAACGCCACGACCTGGCGGTTGACATGTGCCCGCCACGGCTCGTAGGAGGCGGACTACGACCGGGCGGCGGAGACAATCGAACACTGCAAGCCGTTCACGCCCGTGACCGTGTGACCCGCTCGCGCACACGGGACCCATCACGGCCTCCGAATCAGATGTCTTTTCGACCCGAAATGATGTTTGGCGGCAGCGCTATGGGTCATTGGTGATGCGTGGCGTACGACGACCTGTGGCGAGACTGGTGGACAGCTCACGCGCCTGAGATGGCTGAGGTGGACATCGCGACCACGGTCGCCCGGGCCCGCTCGGACGGCCGTCTCGAGCTGCCGCTGCCCGGCTCCGGCCGCACCGCCGACCGATTCGACGGACTGGGCGCGTGGGCCCGAGCCGATCCGGTGTTCGCCCGACTGGCCGAGGGGCACGCCGACGCCGTGGCCATTCTGGCCGAGCTCGACGGCCCGGAGCCGGGAGAGGACCTGTGGGGCGTATGGGCCGCCGTACCACGATCGTTGACAGCCCGCCGCGAGGGCGACGATTGGCGTCTGGACGGTGACCGGCCCTGGTGTTCCGGTGCCGGGGTCTGTGGCCGCGCGCTGGTCACCGCGCGGTTCGGCGACGAGATACTGCTGTTCGCCGTCGACGTGGCCGACGCGGAACCGGTCGACGGCACGTGGCCGGCGGTTGGCATGGCGGCCAGCGACAGCCGCACCGTCCGCTTTACGGACGCTCCCGCCATTGCGGTCGGCAAGGCCGGACAGTACGTGGAGCGACCCGGCTTCTCGCACGGCGGAATCGGCGTGGCCGCGTGTTGGTACGGCGGCGCTGCCGGAGTGGCGGACACGCTGCTATCGGCCGCCCGCACGCGGGAGCTGAACCCGCACGCACTGGCCCACCTCGGCGCGATCGACGCCCGGCTGACCGCATGCCGGAGTCTCCTGATGCGCGCAGCGGGGGTCATCGACCGCGAACCACATCGCCCGGTGACGCCGCTCGCGACCGAAACGCGCGCTGTCGCCGAGGCTACCGCATCCGAGGTGATCGACCGGGTCGGCCGGGCACTCGGTGCCTCACCACTGTGTCTCGACAACGCGCACGCACGCCGCGTTGCCGATCTGACCGTCTACGTGCGACAGAGCCATGCCGAATCGGATCTCGCCGCGCTGGGCGCCATGGTGCGCGACGGCGTGGAACGGCCGTGGTAACCGCCATCGAGGGCGCCGGGACGTCCGAGGACGACTGGGTGTCCTGGTGGGCCGACGGCGCATGGCCGGCGGTCCGGTGGCCAGTGGCCGCTCGGATAGTCGTCGCCGCGCCTCATCCGGACGACGAGGTTCTCGGCGTCGGCGGCCTGATGGCGATGGCTGGGACCGCGCTCGTCGTCGCTGTGACCGACGGTGAAGCATCACATCCCGGCGCGACATCGGTGTCCGTGGCCGAGCTGCGCGAACGGCGGCCGGCCGAATCGGCCGAGGCTCTGCGACGACTGGGCGTGCAGGCCGAGGTGTGCCGGCTCCGCTACGCCGACGGAGCGATCGACGAACAACGGCTAGCCGACGAACCGGCCAGCCGGCTCGTTCCCGGCGACGTGTGCCTGGCCACCTGGCGCGGCGACGGGCACCCCGATCATGAGGCGGTCGGTCGCGCCGCTGCTCGCGCGGCCCGGTCCGTCGGTGCGACGCTGTGGGAATTCCCGGTGTGGGCCTGGCATTGGGCGCGACCCGGCGCCGCCGAAGTGCCGTGGCACCGGGCGGCGGTCATTCACCTGTCGCCCGACGCACTGGTACGCAAGGCCGCCGCCATCGCGGCGTTCCGTACGCAGGTGACACCGATCGATGGCATCACGATCGTGCCGGAGGCGGTGCAACGGCGATTTCGGCGGCCGTTTGAAGTGGTGTTCCGATGACGGTCGATCTCGCGTATTTCGAGGAGATGTATGCGGCCAACACCGACCCATGGGGCTTTGGCGAACGATGGTACGAGCACCGAAAACGCCAGTTGACTGTTGCGGCTTTGCCCGCGCGGCGGTATCGGTCGGCGTACGAGCCGGGGTGTTCGATCGGCATGCTGTCGGAGCTGCTGGCGGACCGCTGCGAGTCTCTGCTCTGCGGTGACGCGATCGAGGCAGCCGTTGGCCAGGCGCGGGAACGGCTGGCCGGTCGCAGGAACGCACGGGTCGAGCGGCACAGTCTGCCGGATGACTGGCCGGACGGAGCGTTCGACCTTGTCGTGCTGTCTGAGATTCTCTACTACTTCGACGAGCGGCAGTTCACGGCGATCATCGATCGAGTTCGAGGCAGCATCGTCGGCGGCGGCGATCTGGTCGTGGTGCACTGGCGTCACCCGGTGGTCGAGCACGTGCTTACCGGCGACGAGGTGCACCAGCGATTGTCCGATCTGGATGACTTCCAGCCGAGGTGTCGCTACCGCGACGACGACTTCGTCCTCGACGTTCTCACCCGGACGCCGCCGGCGGTTCGGTCCGTCGCCGAGGCGGAAGGCCTGTGGCCGTGACCGATTCGGTGAATCGGATCGTGGTTATCGTGCCGGCACACGATGAGGCGGCGACCGTATCCGCCTGCCTCCGGTCGGTCAAGCGGGCCGCTCGACGCGTGTCCGTGGCGGTCGATGTCGTCGTCGTTGCCGACGCATGCTCCGACGCTACGGCGGAAATCGCCGGGCGGTTCGGTGCGATCGTCCTCGATGTCGATGTTCGCACTGTCGGTCGAGCGCGCGCGATCGGTAGCGCGTACGCGCTGCGGGACAAAGTTGATGGGGTGTGGCTCGCGCACACAGACGCCGACTCCTCGGTGCCGGTCGACTGGCTGACGGAGCACCTACGGCTCGCCGCCGCCGGTGCCGACGTGGTTGCGGCGCCGGTCGATGTCGACCACTGGCGCGATTGGCCCGCGACGCTGCCACCGGAGTATTACCGCTATTACCGCGACGGGCAGATGCGGGAGATACCGCAGATCCACGGCGCCAATCTCGGCATCCGCGGGCGGGCCTACCAGCGGATTGGTGGTTTTCCACCGCTGGCCGTGGGAGAAGACCAGGCATTGTTCGACGCAGCGCTGAGCGCGGGACTGACCGTGACATACCAACGCCACCCCGTCGTGCGAACGAGCGGCCGATCGATCGGCCGAGTCGTCGGGGGCGGATTCCATGAGTTCCTAGCGACGATGGTCACGGGCCGGGGAAACACCGTCGTGGCCGAGGTGGCCGCCGCCACCGACTGCCCATGACCCTCGCGCGTTGGGCGCGTCCGTTTGCGGGAAGCCTTCACCGCCGTGAGACTGCCGGGCGGAGAGGTCACTCGCACACCTGCGGCAAGGAATTC
>DASQPR010000711.1:0-6783 GCA_035643815.1 Micromonosporaceae bacterium
GGAATCCGGGCTAGTTCGGCTCGGACACGCTCGACCCATACCGGCGTCCCGAGGCTTTCGAACGTCGCGAGCGCCCCGGTCATCGCGTGATTTGCGAGCCGCTTCTCCCTTCGTCGGCGATGGATCTGTCCCATCACGAAAAGTGTCCTGGCCTGTTCGAACGGCATCGGTAGTCCCTCGAACAACCGGAGCGAGCGGTCAACCGCTTCCAGCGCTTCGTCCAGGTGACCGCGCGCGGCGAGAATCAGGGCTCGGCACCGGGCCGCCGCGGCCAAGGACGATTGGCCCCCGGAGGTCGCGGCCTCTGCCTCGAGGCGCGTGAGGACCTCGGTTGCCTCCGCCAACTCGGCCGCGCCGAGAAGGGCTTCGATCAGGTCGCTTGCATGCGTACACAGTCGCGGATCCTGGATCCCGGCATCACGTTTCGCCGCATCGAGGAGCCGCAGGTGCGTCGCGGCATCGTCGAACCTCCCCCGGGACAGCGCGACGATGCCGAGAGCGAGCAGCGCCGGCGCCTGGTCCAGACTGACCGTCGCATCGATGTCGGCTATGCCGAGGACCGACAACGCGGCCGACTCAGCTTCGTCGAGGCGACCGAGCATCGCGAGCGCCACGCCCTGGAATCCCACCTCCCAGGGGGTGCCGCCGACGCCTCCGGTCTCTTCAGCACGCTCGATCGCTTCTTGGGTGAGCTCGACGGCGGCCACGAATCGACCGGCCATGATCTGCGCTTCGGCCATCCAACCGAGAATCGCCGGCAGAATCGAACGGCTCTCGACCGAGGCCCGGTCGTACATGGCAGACAGGATCTCGAGCCCCTCGTCGATGCGCCCCGCGTATGCCAGCAATCGACCGATCAGGTCGTCTCCGCGCGAGGCGGTGCGCACGGGCGGGAACCGCCGCGTCGTTCCCGGGTCCAAACCATCAAGACGCTCGAGGTGGATGCCGAGACCCGCGTAGAACTCCGCCTCGATAAGTGCGGCACGGACGTGGAAGACGACATCCGGATCCGGGTCGGAGATGCGATCGATCGCCTCAAGTCCCTTCCGAGCGGCGTCGAGCTTGCGCTCGATGTCGTTGTCCGAGATCCGCGACAGCATCTCGTACACCTCGGCCTGGAACGATGGATCGTCCGCGGCCTCGGCCGCCGCTTGAACCCCGTGGTCAATCGCGCGTCCGAGCGAGCCTGACAACCGTCTGACGTACATGAGGTGATAGAGCGCCCGCGCTCTGATCGGGCCAGGCGGGAGTTCTGACACCAGCGACTCGAACTCGGCGATGGCACCGGGGGCGTCGCCGGCGGCGTGGAGAAGCCGGCCGAACGCGATGCGCCGGAGCGCAAGTACGGCGGCATCGGTTGGGGGCGTGAGCCGGCAGGCCAGGCGGAGCAGATCGGCCGCCGCATCGGGTGCGCCTCGACGCCACGCTTCCTCGGCGGCGACCGCCAGTGCGACCGCCACTTCCGGGTCCGGTCCCTCGGCCGCCGTGGCCAGATGACGGGCACGCTCTTCGAGGTCGTCGGAGAGCATTGCGACGGCGCGGTGCAGCCCTCGCTTCCGGACCGTCGGGATCGACCCGTACACGGCGGCGGCGAGGATCGGATGCGAGAAACGAATCCGCTCCCCCTCGAGCGTCACGATGCCGCTCCGCTCGGCGGTCGCCAGGGCATCGCGGAGATCGAGCGCCAGAGAGTCGAGACGCCTGAGCAGATCGAGCGTCGGGGCTCGGGGCACGGACGCCAGCTCGAGCGCCTCGCGGACGTGGTCGGGCAAGTTGGCGATACGCGAACGGGCAAGTTCGAGCACGCTCTCCGGGAGCGAGCGTTCGAGATCCTCACTGGACCGGACCCTACCCAGGGCACGCGTGAGCTCGATCGCGTAGAGCGGGTTGCCGTCCGATAGTTCCGCGATCCGAACGACCCGCGGCCACGCCGGAGCCCACCCGATGGCCCTGCGCAGGATCCGGGACAGCTCGCTCGGGCCGATCGGGCCGAGTCGGATCGTGTCGAACCGCGCCTGAGGCATCGCGCGCGCGAGCTCGGCGAGCAGGTCCACCGTTTCGCCGCTCCGGCTCGCGACGGCGATGCGGGCCGAGGTGCCGGCCAGGCGACGAACGACGAAGGCGATCGTCTTGGCAGTGGGATGGTCGAGCCACTGGGCGTCGTCCACGGCCAGCAGCATCGGTTGGGTCGTGGCGACCGCCCGAACTGCCGCCACCATCGCGACGTTGAGCGAGAGTCGGTCGAACGATCCGGTCGGATCCTCCTTGCGCAGTATCACTCGCAGCAGCCGCGCTTGTGGAGCCGGCAACGCCGTGACTACGTCTTTATCCAGGCCTTCGATGAGCTCCATCAAGCCGACGTACGAGAGATCCATCTCGGACCGCGTCGGCCGGCACGACAGAATGCGGTAGTTCCGATCCAGCGCCGCCGCGAGGAGTTCGTGGAGCAGCGTTGTTTTGCCAATGCCGGGCTCGCCCTCGATAAGCAGGGCTCGGGGCTCGGGAATCTTGTCCGTCAGGAACGCATCGAGCGCACCGCGTTCGTTGATTCTGCCGATAATCGCGTGCGCCAATGGTGGCCTCATCTCCCGCGAGTGACGAGCAGAATCGTCTCACGAGCGCGTGTCGGTGACACGAAACGAGCTCGCATCGGGCGGGCGGCATTCATCAGGCCGGACCCGCCTTGGCGCCGCTTTGCACGATGACCACAACGCCCGCGGGAAGGCTCATTGACGATTGCGCCATGCCGGCCGCGGCGACGCGGGCACCGTTTCGTTATCGCTTCTCCCTCGTTGGGACAGGATAGGCATCTTGTCACAAACAGGACGAAAGGCGAAGTGATGAGGCGGTCGATTGCGGTACTCGGTGTGCTCGCCGTGGGATCTCTTGTACTCGGCGCCGCACCTTTCGCAAGCGCGAGCAGCGGTGACACCTGGAGTGCAAGCGTGCCATTCACGAACGTCGTCGCTAGCTCACCGACTGCCGGCGGCGGCTATCCCATACCGCCAGGTTCGCGCGTGCCGACGGCGGGGACCTGCGGCGCGGGTCCGTTCAACGCGAACCACTCCGAGTCATGGCTTGCGGTCAAGCCCGGTACCGAGGACATCGTCGGCACGTCGAAGTTCTTCTTCGACAAGTACTCCACGTTCTACATGTTCTACAACGGCGCGTACCAGATCCCGGGCGGGACGCCTGTGAGTAATAACCAGGTCCAGGGCTACGACTGCATTTCGACAGGCACGCAGGACATGCCCCCGAGCTGGACCGACACGACCGACCCAAATGCCGACTTCGACACTCAGGGCCGCGTCTACCAGACGATGCTGCCGTTCAACGCGTTCTGGGACGCGTCGAGGCTCCATCCGGACGGCGAGATCGACATGTCCTACAGCGACGACATGGGCGAACACTGGGTGAAGGGCAACGGCGGCAAGCCCCTCGAGCCGTCGAACCACGCATCGGCACGGCAACTCGGGCACGTCGAGGACAAGCAATGGGTTGCCGTCAACCACATCGTCGGCAACAAGTTCCAGGACCACGTCTACGCAGCGTGGGCGGTCTTCAACGGCAAAGCGATCAAGGTGCGCATGGCGGTCTCACGGGACCGTGGCCAGACGTTCGCCAAGGCGGTCACGATCACCCCGCCGTCTCAAGTCAGCGCCGGCGCGACCTACGTCTATCCGGTGATCGACGCGGCCGGAAATGTCTCCGTCTCCGTCGTCTCGTTCCCACCGAACGGAACGTCGTCGACCATCTATGTCGCCCGCTCGACCGATGACGCGCAAACGTTCAGCGCGTTCGTGCCGATCACGACGGTGACCATGGTTCCGGGCGCGGTCTTGCCAAACACTCGCTTCCGCGACGGAATCACCGAGAATTTCGCGGCCAGCCCGACATACCCCAACCACCTGTACCTCACGTACGAGGATTGGGACGCCGTCAACGGCCAGATGGACGTCAAGTTCACGCAGTCAACGGACGGCGGCGCCACCTGGACGCCTCCGGTGGTGGTGAACGACAACGTCGACACGACCGGCGTGCCGACCGACCAGTTCCAGCCGTCGGTCGCGGCCGGACCCGACGGCGCCGTAGGCATCGCTTTCTACGATCGTCGCGCGGCCTGCCCGGACGACCCGAGTGTCCTGCCCGCCGACGTCGGGCGTACGAACTTCTGCATCGACACCTCACTGCAGGCGTACAAGGACAGCGGCAGCGGAGCTGTGCCGGTCGGAACGAACGTACGGATCTCGACGTTCACGTGGGATCCGGAGCAGCCGGGACAGCACCTCGGCGGCCTTTCACAGTACCCATGCGCCGCGGCGATGGATCCCTGCCCGGACGGTGGTGGGTTCATCGGCGACTACTTCGGGCTCGCGATCTCCGCGAACAACATCTACGCGCTTATGGTGTCGACCCACTATCCGTCGAACGTGACTGCGGACGAGGGCGGCCAGATCTTCTACCAGCAACAGGTGCTGGCCACCGTTCCGCGTAGCGGCTTCGGCGCCGGCTTCTGAGACGGTTGAACAGCGAGCGCGACGGCGACGTCACGACCAGCCGCCGCGTCGGGCTCGGCTTGAGGTTCGAGGTTCGAGGTTCGGCAATTTCGGAGCCGTCGAAAGTCAGGGTGGCCGGCGACGCAATTCGCGTCGCCGGCCACGCATTCAATTCGTGGGTACGGTTCGATTCGTGGGTACGGCTAACCTCCGTGCGCGGCGAGGACGAGATCGGGGATGAGGTTCGCGGCATTCGGCGTGCCGAGGCCGGTGATCGGATCCCAACCTGTCGTCGCCGGATAACCCGGCACGGACGGGTCGGCCGTGTTGTTTCCGGTGGTGATGTCGAAGAAGTCCCGCGCGTAGCGGGTCGGATCTGCGCCGATCTTGTACAGAGCCGGGTTGATCAGCCCGAGGCCGCCGCCGTTGATCTGATCCGCGATTGCGACGAGACCAGCCCACTGGGGGCACGACAGCGACGTACCTCCGATGTCGTACCAGCCAGTGCTGCACGGCGCCGATCCGCAAATCAGACCACTTTGCCCATCCCGCGGCAGCGAGATGTACACGAGTGCACCCGTGCCCGCGCTCGCCTGGAAGGCGACGTCCGGCACGCCACGCGCGCCGTCGATCGGGGTGCTTCCGGCCGGCAGCGTGTCCTGATAGGCCGGCTTACTGAACACGTGGCTGTACCCGCCGCCGGCAAACGTCCAGCCGACCTCGGCCTGACTCGGATTGGCTTTGCACCGCGCCGCAACACCTGGCGAAAGGACAGACCGCGTCGTGGTGTTGGTCGGATCCGTGCACAGGTACGTGCCGCCAACGCCGGTAACCAGGGGATCTGATGCCGGCCATTCGACCGTCGGGAACGGGATGAGCGAGCCACCCTTGCCCACCGGCGTCTTCTTCACGTTGGCCGTGCCATTGTCGCCGGACGAGCCGAGCACTGTGACGCCGTTGGCCGCGGCGGAAACGAACGCGTGCCGGAGGTTCTGCAGCGCTTGGGGGTTACCGAACGCGTCCTCGGCCGATGCGAACGACTGCGAGATGACAGTCGCGAGGTGATGGTCGACCACGTACTGTTCGGCGTTCATCATCGCGGGGAAACCCTGCACGCCGAGTGTCTCGGCGGTTGGCGTAGCGACCAGGATGATGTTGGCCATCGGCGCGATGGCGTGTGCGGTCTCCACGTCGAGAGAGACCTCAAGTGCCCACGCGCTGCGGTCTTCCTGTCCTGTGCCGTTGGAGTTGGCTGGCGGTGCGTCGGTCGACGGCGAACCCTGCACGTGCAGGACGCTGAAGCTCGGCATGCCGGCGGCGCAGGTCACACCCTCCTCGCCGCACATCGGCTGTAGGCCGAACGCGGTGTTGTAGACGTGCAGGTCATGCGCAATCGTGTCACTGCCGTACGAGTCGACGATCGCGATCGTCTGCCCGCGCCCGTCGTAACCCTTGTCGTAGAGCGGCTTCAGGTTGTACGACGCCCTCGTCGCCGCGGGGCCGAAGCACGTACGGCCGGCCGAGACGCATTGTGCGTTGGTCGGCGGTGTCTCCGACGTGGTGAGCTGTGTGTAGTCGGCGACTGTCGGATGCACCGCAGGCCCCTCGGCCTGGACCTTGTGCGTTGTTGCGAACCCGACCGTCGTCGCTACCGCCAACGAAAGGCCGCCCGCAGCTGCGACCAATCGTCTCCATTGACGATTTGCCATCGGTTCTCCCATCGCTTGTGGCTCGGGATCTTGCCTTGTGGGCTGACGGTAGTCGCGCAAGAGTCTGATAGGAATCCCCCAATGTGGACCGAGATCTGATGCGGCACGCCGGGGCCGCCGCGTGACCGCCACGGCGTCGGAATTGCGAATCGGCATCAGGTAACGGCACGGCGGATGCTGGGAGGATCTGTCGTTACCGGTCTCACCAGACTCTCCCCGACCGTCACCGGCTCCAGTTTCCTGGATGTACCTTATGGACTAAACGCACCTTGGCTCGTCGGGCCTAAGGTCAGTCGTTTCGCCCTCGGGGGCATGAGCTTCGGCGATGCGTCCGTCGAGGAAACATGGAAGCCCTCGACGACGTGGTCAAGGCCGCCAAGGCCCGCTACCTCGCATCGGCGATGCGGGCATGGCAATTCGCAAAAACGAAGCACGCCGCCGCCACAAACGGCTGGACCCGCCGTATATCAGGTCAAAGCACTACGACTTGATGCAGCGCGAGGAAGAGCGCGAGATGGTCGGACGACTCCCCGACCCGGTGTTGACGGCATCCCCATCGCCACGGTGGGGGGTCCAAA
>DASQPR010000712.1:0-2314 GCA_035643815.1 Micromonosporaceae bacterium
CGATACCGCGCCGGCGGTAGCCACGGGCGACGCGGTCGCCGATACGCCAGCGAAGACTCCGCGATCCCGGAAGCGCGCCATGGCAGCCGCTGTCGCGCCCGTAGAGCCAGAGGCGACCACGCCGGCAACCGCGGTCGCGCAAGTGGAGCCGGACGCCAGCACGCCGGCGACCGTACCGAGCTACGGCGAGATGTGGGCCGCCGTACGGGATCGGCCGCACCGTACGCCGGCCGCGCTGGCCCTGGCGGCCGTGGCGCACTACGGCACCGCGGCCGCGGTGCAGGCCGAATGGCTCCGCGAGACCTATCCCAGCGTGGGCGTTGATCGCTTGGCCCGAGTCGCGATCCGCGATGCGCAGCGGCGCGCCCGTGTCGCGACGGCGGCGGCCGTCCTGCCGCTCGGTGGACTCGCGTCGATTGCGACCCAGTTGTGGACGCATGCGCGGCTCGTACTCGAGGTCGCCGCCCTGCATCAGGTCGATCCGCGCGAGCCGGCCCGTGCGGCCGAAATCCTGGCACTGCTGGAGATCTACCCGGACGTTGGCGCGGCGTCGGCCGCTGTGCATGGTCTGACCGACGACGCAGACGCGCCCACCGATAGCAGCCGGAACGCTCCCACCTTGCCGAAGCTCGGCGCGGTCGCGACGACGTTGGTCCGCAGCGGCGTGTCCCGTGCCGTACCCGGGGCTGGTGTTGTCCTCGCGGGCCTGGCCGGCGCCGCGACCGTGGCCGACGTCGCAGCCCGCGCCGTCCGCTTCTACGGCGCCGCACGCTAGCCGCGGCGCCCAAGCCGGCGCAGGACGCCCTGGTCACGTCGGATCTGCCCGACCACGTTGCGACCAGGAACGCCGGTCACGCCGCCGCCACCATGCGTCGCCGATCCGGCCTGGTAAAGGCCCTTGATCGGGGTACGGAGATCGGCATAGCCGGCGGCCGGACGCATGTGGAACATCTGGCCCGGCGTCAGCTCGCCGTGGAAGATGTTGCCGCCGACCAGGCCGTACTCGGTCTGCATCTCGTGCGGTCCGATCACCTGGCGCCCGACGATCGAGTCGATGAACCCGGGCGCGACCGCCTCCATTCGTGCCGTCAGCCGGTCCGCGTAGGCCGTCAGCGCCTCTGGGTCGGGCTTATCGGCGTAGGAAGCGGGCACCCATTGCGTGAACATCGAGACGATGTGGTGACCCTCGGGCGCCAGCGAGTCGTCGAAGACCGACGGAATGCAGATGTCGGCGAACGGCAACTCGGCGGCGCGGCCGGCCGACGCATCCTGGAAGGCGCGTTCGACGTCGTCCAGCGATTCGGACAGCACGATCGTGCCGCCGTGGATCTGCGGGTCGTACGTCGGGTGGGACGTGAACGTCGGCAGCCTGTCGACGGCAAAGTTGACCTTCACGGTGCCGGACCGCGTCTGGTACGACGAGATGTCGGCCACGAAGTCGTCGGGCAGTTCACCCCGATCGACGAGGTCCAGGAACGCGATCTTCGGATGGACCGTCGCGACCACCACCGGTGCGGTGATCTCCTCGCCGGACTCGAGCACGACGCCTCGTACCCGGCCGCCTGCGGTCACGATGCGGGACACGGGGGCCGACGTACGGATCTCCGCTCCGGCCGCCCGGGCCGACGACGCGATGGCGTTGGATATCGCTCCCATTCCGCCACGGGCGAAGCCCCACGCGCCGGTCTGCCCCTCGACGGCGTCGCCGACATGATGGTGCAGCATGACGTACGCCGTGCCGGCGCTCCGCGGACCGGCCCACATGCCGATGACCCCGGACACCGACAGGACGCCTCGCATCGCGTCCGACTCGAAGCGCTCCTCGACGACATCGGCCAAACTGGCCGTGAACAGGCGCGTCAGGTCGTACGCGGCCCGGACGTCCACGCCCCGTAGCTGCTTCACAAGCGCGGCCTGGGCGAGAAGATCGGCCGGCCGTTTCGAGCCGAGCTTCGGCGGAATCTGTTGCAGCAGCGGGCCGACGAGTTTGCCGAGCCCGGCGAACCAGCGCTCCCAGCCGTCGTACGCGTCGGCGTCCTTCTTCGAGAACTTCGCGATCTCGGCGTGGCGAGCCGCCGGATCCTCGGGCAGGGCGAGGTAGCGGCCATCCCGGCGGGGCGCGAAATACGGACCCTGCGGGTAGACGTGGTAGCCGTAGCGGACGAGGTCGAGATCGCGCACCATGTGCGGCGAGAGCCAGCTCACGACGTACGACAGCGAGGTCACCGTGTAGTCGGGGCCGAACGGATGCTCGGAGACGGCGGCGCCGCCGACGATCGGCCGCCGTTCGAGCACCAGGACGCGCTGCCCGGCG
>DASQPR010000713.1:0-15262 GCA_035643815.1 Micromonosporaceae bacterium
GCGACCGCCCTGGTGTGGAAGGAGTAGTCGTGTCCGAAGGTATTTGGGCCGTCATCGCGATCGTCATTGTGCTCATCGTGGTCGTGACGCTGTACCGGATGGTCCGGATCGTGCCGCAGCAGCGGATGGACATCGTCGAGCGATTGGGTCGGTACAACCGGACGCTCGATCCAGGCTTCCACCTGCTCGTGCCGTTCTTCGACCGGGTCCGCGAAAAGGTCGACATGCGCGAGGCGGTGCAAAGCTTCCCGCCACAGCCGGTGATCACGTCCGACAACCTGGTCGTCTCGATCGACACCGTGCTCTACTACCGCGTCGTCGACCCCGTCCGGGCCGTTTACGAGATCGCGAGCTTCCTGCAGGCGATCGAGCAGCTGACCGTGACGACGCTGCGTAACGTGATCGGCTCGATGGACCTGGAAAAGGCGCTGACGAGCCGCGACGAGATCAACCAACACCTGTCCAGCGTGCTCGACGAGACCACGGGTCGCTGGGGCATCAAGGTCACCCGGGTGGAGATCAAGGCGATCGAGCCGCCGCCGAGCATCCGCGACTCGATGGAGAAGCAGATGCGCGCCGAGCGGGATCGTCGTGCGGCGATCCTGAACGCCGAGGGCGTCAAGCAGTCCCAGATCCTGACGGCCGACGGTGACCGCCAAGGTGCGATCCTCCGGGCCCAAGGTGAGCGGGAAGCGCGCATCCTGCAGGCCGAAGGCCAGGCGAAGGCGATCCAAACGGTCTTCAACGCGGTGCACGCGGCCGACCCGGACCCGAAGGTGCTGGCGTACCAGTACCTGCAGGCACTCCCGCAGATCGCCAACGGCTCGGCCAACAAGATGTGGATCATCCCGGCCGAGATGACCAAGGCACTCGAAGGGATCGGTGGCGCGCTCACCGGGCTGATGCCCGGCACCACGGGCGTGATGGCGCCGGTAGAGCTCGACGACACGCCGCGCGAGGCCATCGACGAGGCGCTGGCCGCGGCGAAGGCGGCGGCCGAGGAGACCGAGAAGGAATCGGTCGGCCTGCCGAAACTCACGGCCGGCGAGCCGGTCTCGCCTGCGTCGCTGCTGGACAACCAGAACCAGGCCGAACGCCAGCACTAGCGCGTCGCTCGACAAAAGCGACGATTTCCCAATAATCCGTACGGATCGCCCGGGCTCCTGCCACCATCGACGGCAGGAGTCGGGGCGATTCGCGTTGCCGGCCTCAACACTCGCCGGGAGTCATGCATGACCGCTCACTCGACGGGTCAGGCGCCCGCCGCCGGGCCAGATTCCACGCCGACAGCCGTCACGGATCGACCGGTCGCCGATGCATCCAAACGCCGCCCGCGCCGTCCCGGCGAGCCAACCCCATGGCAGCGACGGACGTACGGCTTTGGCCGGTACGCGGTGCTCGCCATCCCTGCCTTCGCGCTGATCGCCGGCCTGTTGCCGCGGTCGAGCGCCGCATTCTCGATCGACCCTTCGGTGTATGCGCACTACCTGGCGACCGGTCAGTGGCGCCCACGCGAGGCGATCGCGACGATCGGGCTGGCGGTCACCGGAGTGCTGTCGATCGTCGCGTTGGCGTCGCTGCTGTTTCGTGGTCGGGCCCGCGGGTTCGCGATCGCGGGTCTGGTCGCCGGACTGGCCGGATCGGCCGGGATGCTGGCATCGGTCGGCTCGACGGTGATCCGCGAGGATCGCCTACGCCACGCGTTCGTGGACCTGCACTGGTCGGATCTGGCGTTCAACGCCGACACCACGGGCACCGGATCGGGCCTGTTGGCCGCCGGCGGCGCACTTCTGTTGACGCTCGGATGGATCCTGCTCGGCGTCGCCGTCATCCGTACGTCCGGGATGAACCGGGCCGACGGGCCGCTGTTGATGATCAGCACGCCACTGATCTTCCTCGGCGGCATGGTGGCGCACGTGCTGCCGACAATGGGATCGTTCCTGCTGCTGGCGGCCGGACTCGGCATCCTGTTGACCGCCGGCCGCATCTCGGTCATCGGCGAAGACACGTGGCAGCAACGGCGGCGCCGATCCCCCCTTGCCGTGACCGGCTCGGCGGCGACGCCGATGTCCGCGGGCGTGGCCGATCCAGGTGCGGGCGTAGCGCTCGATCTGGCTCCGGGGCTCGCCGGTTCGCTCGGGCTGGCCCGCCCGCAGCTGTATCCCGAGCGCCCGGTCGCGACGTCCGCCATCTATCACGCGCCGGTGACGTCGGCGGCCGAGCCGAGCGAATCTATCGGCTCACCGACGGTCGCGCCGTCGATGCCCGAGCCGGCCACCGCCGTCAGCGGCGGCGGCCAGCCCGACCCCACCACACATTCGAACGCCGCGCCCGCGAACGACGCCGACCGGTCGGGTACGGAGGTGGCCACAAACGGCGCCCCGCCGTCGAGTGGCCCCGCGCCCTCGAAGGAGGCCGCGCCGTCGAATGGTCCCGCGCCCTCGAAGGAGGCCGCGCCGTCGAACGGGATCGCGCCGTCGAACGGCGCGGACGCTCAGGGTGAGGCAGCGGCCGGGAGCAGGGGCGGCACTGGCAGTCCCCAGAACGGCAACTCCGCCGGAGGCGGTCGCACACCAGACGGACGCACACCCGCCGGAAAGTCGCTCCGCGACCTTCTCCGCGGTGCGCGCGGTGCGGCCGCGGCCTGGCCGGTCTACCGCTCACGCTCGGGCGCGCCGAACTCCGGCAACGCACGTGACAACCGCGGTCAGCCGGGCAACCGTTCCAACGAGAACCAGCGCGATGTCACGAACGGTCGCAGCGGCACCAACGGTCGCAGCGCCAGCAACGGTCGCACCGGCACGACCGGTCGCAATGGCGCTCGGTCGGTCGGCCGCGGCGGCCGCGGCGCCAACTCGACGTCGGCCGCCGGCCGGTCCGCGGTGACTCCGGGGAGCAAGGGCCGCCAGCCCGACCCCGGTACGGACCGGGGCGGCACGACCGAGCCGCCGAACGGCCGATCGGGCACCAAACCGGCGAAGCAACCACCGTCGCGGCCCGCGATCGACAAGCCCGACCCGTCGACCGGATCGCCGCCCGCGCGAGAATGACCGGGTGCCCGACGCCATCACGATTACCGACCCGGCCGACGTTCGCATCGCCGACTATCGCGCGTTGACCGACGTCGAGCTCCGGACGCGATGGGAGCCGCCACACGGCTTGTTCATCGCTGAAGGAGAACTCGTGCTGCGCCGAGCCGTACGGGCCGGGTACGGCATCCGATCCGTCCTGGTCGATGCGAAACGGGTCGACCAACTGGCGGGCGTGCCGCGGGACGGTGCTCCGCTCTACGCGGCGACGCAATCCGTGCTCGAAGCGGTCACCGGATTCCACGTGCACCGGGGCGTACTCGCATCGTTGCACCGCCGACCGTTGCCGACCGCAGCCGATGTGCTCGCCGCGGCCCGGCGGGTGGCGATCCTGGAGGACGTCAACAACCACACGAACGTCGGCGCGATCTTCCGTGGTGCGGCCGCCCTCGGCATGGATGCCGTGCTGCTGTCGCCATCGTGCGCCGATCCGCTCTATCGGCGGAGCGTTCGGGTCAGCATGGGTCAGGTGTTCGCGATTCCGTACGCGATCCTGGACCCGTGGCCGAGTGCACTCGATACGGTCCGGGCGGCCGGATTCACCGTCCTCGCGATGACGCCAGCGGCTGATGCCGTACCCGTGCAGGATCTGGAGGCCGCGGCCCGGCGCCGGCCGGCGCTGCTGCTCGGTGCGGAAGGGCCCGGCCTCTCGGCGGGGGCGCTGGCCGCAAGCGACCTGCGCGTCGCGATCCCGATGCGGCGCGACGTCGACTCGCTCAACGTGGCGGCCGCGTCGGCCGTGGCCTTTTGGGAGCTGTGCCGAGACGATGTGACGGGATCGGCTTCCGATGGCTGACGTGTACCCGAGCGTGCGCGAGGTTCTCGCCCTGGACTCGATGCGATATGGGAATCCGCGTGTCGTCGCCGGCGCGGACGCTCTGGACCGGCCGGTGCGTTGGGTGCACGCGGCCGAGGTCCCGGACATCGCGACGCTGCTCCGGGGCGGGGAGCTGGTGCTGATGACCGGCATCGGTCTGCCCGGCGACGACGACGGGATACGGTCGTTCATCGCCGGGCTCGCCGACATCGGCGCGGCCGGACTCGTCGTCGAGCTCGGGCGCCGCTATCCGGAGTCGGTGCCGAAGGTGATGGTGGCCGCGGCGAACAAGCGCAACCTGCCGCTGGTGGAGCTACGTAAGGCGACCCCCTTCGTACGGATCACCGAAGCCGTCCATGCCCTCATCGTCGACGCCCAGGTCGCCGAGCTGCGCGCGACCGAGGAGATCCACCAACGCTTCACCGAGCTGTCCGTCGAGGGCGGCGACGCGGCCGAGGTCGTCGCGCAGGCCGGCGCGCTGGCCGGCGCGCCGGTGGTGTTCGAGAACCTGTCGCGGCAGGTGCTCGCCTACGACGCCGCCGGCGACCGGCCCGAACTGCTGCTGGATGGCTGGGAGTCGCATTCCCGGCGCATTCGCGTCGACGGCCGCACCGGGTACGACGCCGACGCCGGTTGGCTCGTCACCATGGTCGGCGCGCGGGGGCAGGACTGGGGTCGACTGCTGCTGCGCTACCCGCCGGCCGGTACGGACGCGACGACCGAGCCGCCGCCGACCCGCCTGGTGATCCTCCTCGAACGTGCTGCCTCGACGCTCGCCCTCGGCCGGCTCATCCGGCGCGACGCCGAAGGCCTGGAACGGCAGATCCACCGGACGCTGCTGACCGCGCTGCTGGATCACACGCGACCGGTCGACGAAGTCGCGCTCCGGGCTAAGGCGCTTGGCGTTCCGCTGGAGCGCCGGCGCCTGGTCGGTGTCGTGATCCGCCAGCGCCAGGATGACGCCGAACCAAGCGAGTCGCCGCCGTCGACCGGCGTCAAGGTCGGCCCGGTCGGCTCGGTTGGCCCGGTCGGCCCGGTCGGCTCGGTTGGCCGGGTTGGCTCGGTTGGCTCGGTTGGCCGGGTTGGCTCGGTTGGGCCGGTGGCCGGCGCTGCGGCCGAACGGACCCAGGAGCGACTGCGCGATATCGCCGAGTCGGTCAGCGCCGCGTTGCGCTCGGCCGGCCTCGACGGGTTGACCAGCCCACTCGATGACTTGACGGTCGGCGTACTGATCGCGCTGCGGCGGGGCGACGACGACGAGACGGCCCTCGCCGCCTTCGCCGCGGCGTTGCGCCGGCCACATGGCGGCTCCGACCTGACGGGTCGCGACGACAACGCGGACGAACGACCGGCCGCTCGTGGGCTCATCGTGGCCGCCGGGTCCGTGGTGGACACGCTGCGCGAGGCGCGTCGGTCTTTGATGGAGGCGCGCCAGATCGGGTACGCCGCCCGCCACGATCGGCGCGACGTCGCGGTCTTCCGGCTGCCCCACGTGGGCCTGGCCGGCCTGCTTCACCTGCTGCGCGACGAGCCTCGGCTTCAGACGTTCGTCGAGCGGGAGCTCGGGCCGCTTCTCGCGTACGACGCCAAACACCCCTCCGACCAGCTGCTCCAGACGCTCCGTGTGTACCTCGAATCCGGGCGCAACAAGTCGGCTGCGGCTGCGGCGGCGCACCTGTCGCGGCCGGCGTTCTACGAGCGGCTGGCCCGGATCGGTCGGATCCTCGGCGTGGATCTCGACGCGGTCGAGCCCTGCCTGTCGCTGCACGTGGCGCTGCTGGCTCTGGACGCGATCCGGGACGCGTAGGCCGGCCGCCAGCGCCCATGATCCACCGGCGGGGACGATTGCGGCCGGCAGAACGACAGCAATCGTCCGCCGGAGTGGATCACGTCTAGCCTGGGACGTGTGAGCAACTTGGAGCAGCACCCGACCGAGCACGAGACCGGGTCGACGGTCGCGCTGGCCCTACGGCGCGATGTACTGGTCGGCCGGGACGTGCCGCTCGGTAAATACTCGACGGTCAACCGGCTGCTGCCGCACACGAACCGGCGGATGGTCGGTGCGTGGTGTTTCGTCGACCATTTCGGCCCGGACGCCATCCTCACCGGCCCCGGCATGCAGGTGCCACCGCATCCGCACTGCGGTCTGCAGACGGTGACCTGGCTACTCGACGGCGAGGTGCTGCACCGCGACAGCCTGGGTAGCCTCGCGATGATCCGGCCGGGCCAGCTCAACCTCATGACGGCGGGGCGAGGAATCGCGCATTCCGAGGAGTCGCCGGACGGGCACAGCCCCTCGCTGCACGGCCTGCAACTGTGGATCGCGCTGCCGGCGGCGGAGGCGGCCGGGCCGTCGCGCTTCGAGCACCATGCCGACCTGCCGGCCACGGATTCCGGCGGCGCACATCTGACCGTCGTCGTCGGCTCGCTCGGCCGGATGACCTCGCCGGCGCGCGTACACACGCCGATCGTCGGCGTTGACGTACGGCTGGAGGAGGGCGCCTCGACCACCGTGCCGTTGCGGGCCGACTGGGAGTACGCGGTGATCGTGATGGCGGGGATCGCCGACGTCGCCGACGGCGTGCTGGAACCGGGGGCGCTCTGCTATCTCGGCACCGGGCGGGATTCGCTCGCCGTCTCCACGGCGCCTGGCGCGCGACTGTTCCTGCTCGGCGGTGAACCGTTCAGTGACGAGCTCGTCATGTGGTGGAACTTCGTCGGGCGCTCGCACGAGGAGATCGTCGCGGCCCGGCAGGCGTGGATGTCCGGCTCGGCGATGACCGCGGCGCCGGTTGCCGACGATCGTTTCGGGTCGGTCCGCGGATATGACGGCCCGCCGCTGCCGGCCCCCGATATGCCGACCACGCGCCTCAAACCGCGCGACCGTCACGGCCGGCCGATGCCGGGCCCGTAACCACCCGGTCGCGCGTCGTCCGCGTCGGTCCGGGCCGCCCAATCGCAGGGGTCGCCGAAGGGGCGACGGACTGTCAGGCCATCGGGGGCGGCGACATGCACTGTGTCACTTGTGTGACCTGGGCGACGATGAAAGCGTGGGAGGGGCGCCGTTGCGCCTGTCCGGCCCGCCGACGTACCTCCGCCGACGTACCAGGGAAGGGTTTGTCGCATGACCACCGATGACCTGCTCGCTCGCCACAAGGCCGTCATGCCGAGTTGGCTTCTGCTCTACTACGACGAGCCGATCGAGATCGCTTCAGGCTCCGGCCGGCGGGTCACCGACGGTGACGGGCGTAGCTACCTCGATTTCTTCGGCGGCGTGCTGACGAACATGATCGGGTACGACGTGCCGGAGATCCGCCAGGCGATCGAGCGGCAGCTCGCCACCGGCGTCATGCACTCGTCGACGCTCTATCTGATCCGCCAGCAGGTCGAGCTGGCCGAGAAGATCGCGCGGCTGTCCGGCATCCCGGACGCTCGCGTCTTCTTCACGAACTCCGGTAGCGAAGCCAACGAGGCGGCGCTGCTCATGGCCACGAGTTTCCGGCAGAGCAACCAGATCCTGGCGATCCGCAACAGCTACCACGGCCGGACGTACGCGACGATCGGCATCACCGGCAACCGCGGCTGGTCATCGTCGAGCATGAATCCGCTCAACGTGAGCTACCTGCACTCCGGCGACCGGATGCGCGGGTTGCTGGCCGGTCGCAGCGACGCCGAATACATTGACGCCGTCACGTCCGACCTGCGCGAGGTGCTCGCGACGCAGACGAGCGGCGACGTGGCGGCGATGATCGCCGAACCGGTGCAGGGCGTGGGCGGCTTCGTCCAGCCACCGGACGGCACGTTCGCCGCCTACCGCAAGGTGCTCGACGAAACCGGGATCCTCTACATCTCCGATGAGGTCCAGACCGGCTGGGGCCGCACCGGCGAGCATTTCTGGGGCTACCAGGCGCACGGTGTGGTTCCGGATCTGCTCACGTTCGCCAAGGGCATCGGCAACGGCATGGCCCTGGCTGGTGTCGTCGGGCGCGCGGACGTGATCAATTCGGTGCCGGGCATCTCGTTTTCCACGTTCGGCGGCAATCCGGTCAGCACCGCGGCCGGCAACGCCGTCATCGACTACCTGCTTGCCAATGACCTGCAGGGCAACGCCGCGCGGGTCGGCGCCATCCTGCAGACTGGGTTGCGGGACGCCGCGCCGACCCTGGGGATCGTCGGCGACGTGCGCGGCAAGGGCCTGATGCTCGCGATCGAGTTCGTCGAGCCGGGCACCACGAACCCGAACGCGTACGCGACGACGCGCGTGTTCGAGGAGTGCCGTTCCCGCGGCCTGCTCGTGGGCAAGGGCGGCCTGTACGGCAACACGATCCGCATGGGCCCGCCGCTGACGTTGACCGAGGACGAGGCACGGGAAGGCCTCGACATCCTGCTCGCCGCGATCGCGGCCGTAGACGGGGAGTTGTCGGTATGAAGCACATCACGCACTTCATCGATGGAAAGCCGTGGGACGGCATCGCGGCCCGGCAGGGCGACGTCTTCGATCCGGCCACCGGCGTGGTCGCCGGACAGGTCGACTTCGCATCCGCGGCCGACATGGACCACGCCGTCGCCGCCGCGGTTCGCGCCGCCGCGGCGTGGCGTGAGGCGTCGATCTCGAAACGTACGGCGGTCATGTTCGCGATGCGCGAGATCATGCACGCCCGCCGCGACGAACTCGCCGCCATCGTCACCGACGAGCACGGCAAGGTGCTCTCCGACGCGGCCGGTGAGGTGCAGCGCGGAATCGAGGTCATCGAGTACGCGTGCGGTATCGGCACGCTGCTGCGCAGCGGATTCAACGAGAACGTCTCGACCGGGGTCGACTCGTACGCGATCCGGCAGCCGCTCGGCGTCGTCGGGGTGATCTCGCCGTTCAACTTCCCGGCGATGGTGCCTTTGTGGTTCGTCCCGATCGCGTTGGCGACCGGCAACGCCGTCATCCTGAAGCCCAGCGAGAAGGACCCCAGCGCCGCCGTGAAGCTCGCGGAATGGTTTGTTGAGGCCGGGCTGCCCCAGGGCGTCTTTAATGTCGTACACGGCGATAAGGAGGCCGTCGACGCGCTGCTCGACCACAAGGACGTGAAGTCGATCTCGTTCGTCGGCTCGACACCGATCGCCCGCTACGTCTACGAGCGGGGCACCGCCGCCGGCAAGCGGGTGCAGGCACTCGGTGGCGCGAAGAACCACATGGTCGTGCTTCCCGACGCGGACATCGATCTGGCCGCCGACGCGGCTGTCTCGGCCGGCTTCGGATCGGCGGGGGAGCGGTGCATGGCGATCTCGGTCGTGGTCGCCGTCGATCCGGTCGGCGACGATCTCATCGGCGCGATCACCGAGCGGATGGCGGCGATCCGTACCGGGGATGGGCGCCGGCCCGGCTGCGACATGGGGCCGCTCGTGAGCCAGGTCCACCGGGACAAGGTCGTGGGGTACGTCGATGCCGGCGCGACGGCGGGCGCCTCGCTCGTCGTGGATGGGCGAGGGGTAGCGGCCGATGGCGAGCCGGACGGCTTCTGGCTCGGGCCGACGCTGTTCGATCACGTCACGCCAGAGATGTCGATCTACACGGACGAGATCTTTGGGCCGGTGCTGTCGGTCGTACGCGTTCCCTCGTACGAGGACGCGGTCGAACTGGTGAATGCGAACCCGTACGGCAACGGGACCGCGATCTTCACCAACGACGGCGGAGCCGCCCGCCGCTATCAGCACGAGATCGAGGTCGGCATGATCGGTGTCAACGTTCCGATCCCCGTACCGATGGCGTACTACTCGTTCGGCGGCTGGAAGTCGTCGCTGTTCGGCGACACGCACGCGCACGGCGCCGAAGGTGTGCACTTCTTCACCCGCGGCAAGGTCGTCACGAGCCGCTGGCTCGACCCGTCGCACGGCGGGGTCAACCTCGGATTCCCGACCCAGACCTGACGTAGGGGCGCGGCGCAATGGCCAACGCGGCGCAATGGCCAACGCGGCGCAGTGGCCAACGCGGCGGAGTGGGCGCCGCGGCGCCATGGACGGCGTGCCCGGTCGCAGGCGTGGCCTACTGCCGGGCCGGTTGGAAGCCGCGCAGGATGATGTCGAGCTGGGAACGGTCGGCCGGCCATTGCGACGCGGGCGTGCTCCAGTAGATGGAGTACGCCTGGTCGGGTGCCGTGACGAAGCCGCGGTTGAGGACATGCAGCGGATGGCCGTCCCGGGTGTACGTGAACTCCCAGTCGGCCGCCTTGTCCCAGTAGTCCACGGCAACGATCTTGATCCGTACGTAGTTGTCGTACCCGCTTCGGCGGGCCGCCTCGTTCGTCAACCAGTCCTTGACCGGGTCGGGCTTGGGGTGTCGCGATTGGTCGATGAGCAGCAGCCGGGTGTGCCCCGGATCGCGCCACAGCGGGCGGCCGTCCGAGTCCCGCCCGAACTGCCAACCGACCGGGACCGGGACCGCGAATCCGGTGCCGTCACCGCGCATGAGCCATCCCGGCGGAAGGGTGAAGGGGCTACGCCCGGACGCGGCGGCACCCGACTGGCCGCTGGCCGGGGGAGACTCGGACGGTTTCTGCGACGGCGGTCCACTCGGCTGCGACGATTGGCGGCCGGTCGGCGTACCGCCGCCACCGCTCGTGTTCGCGCCGGAGCCGTAACCAATCGACGGCTGCAGCGCGCGGCCCGCCCCAAGGTCGGGAAGCACAATGACCAGCACGGCGACCAAGCCGGCCACCGCGATGAGCGCGCCGATGACCAGGGCGCGTCGCCGGCGAGGGTTGTGGCCCGGAGCCCGATTGTGGCCCGGAGCCGGGTCGTGGTCCGGGGCTGGTTTGTGGTCCGGGGCTGGTTTGTGGTCCGGGGCTGGTTTGTGGTCCGGAGCTGGTTTGTGGTCCGGAGCGGGCAATGCGACTGGCAGTGGCGGCGGACCGCTGGCGGCTGACCGTTCGACGGTCTCGGCCGACGGGCCGACTCGATTCGGCTCTCCGGCGTGTGCATCGCGGCGGTCCGGTGCCGTGCCGCCGGCGACCTCACGCAGCATCGACGCCGCCTGTTCCTCGGATAGCCGAGCGGCCGGATCCTTGGCGAGCAGCCCCATCACGAGCGGAGCCAACTCGCCCGCGTTCTGTGGCGGTGGAACGGGCTCGGTCGCCAACGCCGTCAGCGTCGCGATGACCGAGGGTCGGGCGTACGGGGGGTGGCCCTCGACCATGCGATAGAGCATCGCGCCGAGCGACCACAGATCGGCAGCCGGACCTGTCCGCCCGTCGTTGGCGCGCTCCGGCGCCATGTACGACGGCGATCCGAGTACCTGACCGACGCGCGTCACACGAGGGTCATCCGGCGCCGTGGCCAGCCCGAAATCGGTGAGCAAGACGCGGCCGTCATCGGACAGCAGCACATTGGCGGGCTTGACGTCGCGGTGTACGACGCCGGCGGCATGGGCTGCCCGCAGCGCGTTCAAGACGTCGTACCCGATCTCGGCCGCCCGGATCGGTGGCATGGGCCCGTCGCGGTCGAGGGCGTCCTGCATCGACTGTCCGGTCACGTACTCGATCACGATCCATGGATCGTCGTCGCCGACGCGGACGATGTCGAATACCTTGACCACGTTGGGGTTGTTCAGCCGGGCCAGGGCTCGCGCTTCGCGCATAGCGCGACGCCTCATGTCGAGTTCTTCATCGTGGGACAGCCCGGGCGGCGTCACCAGTTCCTTCAACGCCACATCCCGACGGAGCAACTCGTCCCGAGCCAGCCACACCCGGCTCATGCCGCCCTGCCCGACCGGTCGGACGAGCCGGTACCGGTCGGCGATGATCGTGGTTTCCGAGGTCGACATCGCAGGCGATATACCCGCGTAGGCCGGCGACAAGCGTGATGCCGCCTTGCGGCATGGTTGGCGGGCCATCCACCCGGTCAGGGATGGTCCGCGTCCGGTGCCGCGGTGGAGAATGGCGGCTTGCCTCGCTTCACCCCTACGTGCCAGTCTGGACCGCCGCTGCACCGATCCACCCTGCTCAGTGAGGTTCTGGCAGGCGGCGACGCAGGTCACAGTTAGGAAACTTTCCCGCTTGGGCTTGACAAGTACCGGGGTTCAGCAAGGACTATTTCCGTTAACAGTTAAGACTCCTTCATGAAAGACAGTTCGACCATGGCACCGAAGGTCGGCGCCGCGCCCCAGAACCCACCCCGGACAGCACTTGTCCACCTTGTGTAAGGACTCATCGAGGAGGATCGCGTGAAGCGACGGATCGCAGTTGCCGCGGCGCTCGCGGCGACATTGATCGGCGCCGCTGCGTGTGGTAGCAGCAGCAACAAGCCCGCAAGCACCACCCCCAGCGCGGCCAACCCGTTGGACGGCAAGGGCAAGACCCTGACCGTCTGGCTCATGGTCGACGCGCAGACCGGTTGGCCCCAGGCCGTCGCCGACGCGAACGCCAAGTTCACCGCCGACACCGGCGCTCAGGTCAACATCCAGTATCAGCAGTGGACCAACCACCTCGCCAAGGTGGACACGACGCTCGCCGGCACGCAGGTCCCCGACGTGATGGAGCTCGGCAACACCGAGGAGCCGAAGTACGTGCTCGGTGGCGCGTTCGCCGATCTGACCAGCAAGGTGTCGAGCTTCGACAACTCGTCGTCGTGGCTATCCGGCCTGTCCGGCCCGTGCCAGACCGACGGCAAGACCTACTGCGTTCCCTACTACGCCGGTGCGCGCGTGCTGATCTACCGCACCGACATGTTCAAGGCCGCCGGCATCAAGCCGCCGACGACGTACGCGGAGCTCACCGCGGACGCCGACAAGCTCATGGCCAAGTACGGCAAGGACCCCAAGTTCTCGGCGTTCTACATGCCGAGCCGCTACTGGTACGCCGCCGGCGCGTTCATCTACGGCAACGGTGGCAAGATCGCTGACAAGGACTCGAGCGGCAAGTGGGCCGGCACGCTGGAGAGCCAGCAGTCCGAGGCCGGGCTGCAGCAGTTCGCCACGATCGCCCAGAAGTACTCGAAGGGCGACAAGACGAAGACCGAGAACGACCAGGACGCGATCTTCTCGACCGGCCACTCGGCAATGCTGTACGGCAACGGCTGGGAGCTCGGCGCCGTGCAGTCGCAGCCGAAGGACGCCAACAACCCGGCCAAGGGCAATGTCGACACGGTCGTCAAGGGCAAGGTCGCCTCGGTGCCGCTGCCCGGCACCAGCGCGGGCACCCCGATGCCGTCGTTCCTTGGTGGCTCGGACCTCGCCGTCACGGCGAAGAGCCAGAACCAGGCGCTGGCCGCTGAGTGGATCAAGGACTTCACCTCCACCCAGATCCAGGGCGAATTGATCGCGAAGGGCGCATTGCCCAACGCCAAGGCGCTGCTTCCGCAGGCGGCGGCGCAGCCGGGCAACGCGGCCACCGCGACCGCGGCCGGCAGCAGCTGGTTCACCCCGCTCGCCGGAACGTGGCCGGACGTCGAGAGTGCGAACGTCCTGCAGCTCATGCTGCAGAACATCGTGACCGGCAAGCAGACCGTGGACGCTGCCGCCAAGGCCGCCGACGCGCAGATCACGACCATCCTGAACAAGAGTTGATCCGCCCGCTGGCCGGGGCCGCGATGGCGGTCCCGGTCAGCGGTTTCGTCGGCCCGCCGCCGCGCCGTGATCCGGCCGGCGACGGATCGGCCGACAACCCGGCAGGATGATGCGCCGTGCGGCCCGCCACAAAGACGGGCGCGCGGCGCGTCGCTGAGCGGCCCATGATGGACAGCACCGCCCGACGTCAGCGCCAAGACTCAGGAGGACGCCGATGCAATCCGAGGTGGAACCGCCGGTCGTCGTCACAGCCGGCCCGCCCGGTCCACGGTGGCCCGAAGACCGCGGGCGACTCGCGACATCCGATCGGCCCCGCCGACGCCGGCGGCGACCGGCACTGCCGTACTTGCTGGTATTGCCGGCGATTCTCGCCATCTTTGCGTACATGGCCTATCCCCTCTACCGGATGGTCATTCTGACCACGCACCGCACGCAGCTCGCCGGCCGGTTCGCGCCGGCACCACCGCCGCCGAAATTCGTCGGGTTGGCCAATTTCAAGGCGGTGCTGACCGACAGTCTGTTCTGGCACGTCGTCATCAACACGGTCGTGTTCACCGTCGCCGCGGTCGGCCTGTCGATGCTCATCAGCCTCGGGGTCGCGCTGCTCATGCGTCGCGTCAGCGGCTGGGCCCGCATCGTCGTGACGATCTCGCTCGTGTTCGTGTGGGCGGTGCCGACGATCGTCGCCACGCAGGTCTTCGCATGGCTGTTCGACTCGGACTTCGGCATCGTCAACTTCGCCATCGACAAGCTGCCGGGTGTGAATTTCGAGAACCACGGTTGGTTCTCGACGCCGCAGCAGGGCTGGTTCGTGAT
Organism: Micromonosporaceae bacterium; assembly: GCA_035643815.1. Classification (GTDB taxonomy): domain Bacteria; phylum Actinomycetota; class Actinomycetes; order Mycobacteriales; family Micromonosporaceae; genus DASQPR01. The sequence continues at coordinate 14,273 of DASQPR010000713.1, forward strand.
CGGTTCGCTGGTGCTGTGGGGCGCGATCCCGTTCCTCGCGCTCACGATCTATGCCGGCTTGACCCAGGTGCCGCCGGAGCTGGTCGAGGCCGCGACAATCGACGGTGCCAACGGTGTCCAGGTGCTGCGCAACGTGTTGATCCCGGTGCTAAAGCCGGTCCTGGTCATTACGACGACGCTGTCGGCGATCTGGGACTTCAACGTCTTCAACCAGATTTTTGCCGTACGCAATGCGCAGCCCGAGCAGTCCTACTGGACGATCGGCGTGTACGCCTACGAGAAGGCGTTCGGCGAGTCCGACTACAACACCGGAGCCACGATCTCGCTGATCACCATGATCCTGCTGCTGTTCGTCATGGTGTTCTACGTTCGGCAGATGATCAGGATCGGAGAGGCTGACTGATGGCCGTCGACTCAGCGACTCGTGCTGTTGCCATTCCGCCCGGCACCAAACCCGTACGTCGTCCGCGTTTCGCCCGTCGCCGTCGCCGGACCTGGATCTGGAACACAGTGGCGGTCGTCTTCGCGCTGATCATGTTCTTCCCGGTTTATTGGATGGTCGCGACGGCGTTCAAGCCGTCGAACGAGGTCCTCACGTTCCATCCGAACCTGCTGCCCTTGCACGCGACGATCGAGAACTTCACATCGGCGATCAATGCCCCCGATTTCCTGACCGACCTTCGCAACAGCGTGGTCATCACCGTCGTGTCGGTGGTGCTCGGGCTGATCGTCGGATTCCTCGGCGCGCTCGCCCTCGCCCGCTTCATCTTCGCCGGCCGACGGGCCGTCATCCTCGTCCTGCTCGGCGTCCAGATGGTGCCGGCCATCGCCATCATCATCCCGATCTATCTGCAGCTGCAGCGGTGGCACCAGACAAACCAGCTGTCCGGCGTGATTCTGTCGTACATCGTGGTTCTGATGCCATTTACCATCTGGATGTTGCGCGGGTTCATCGCCAACGTTCCGCGCGAGCTGGACGAGGCCGCGCTG
>DASQPR010000714.1:0-6810 GCA_035643815.1 Micromonosporaceae bacterium
CTACCCGGCTGGCCGACCGCTCGGCAGCGCCGGGTCACACCCGGCGACGCCGGTGCTAGCACCGATCGCGACCCCGCAGACCGTGGCCGACACCATCCCCGGCCTCCCGACCAGTGCCACGCCGACGCCGGGCACCCCGACGCCGGGCACGGTTCCGTCATCCGTACCCGTGGCTGCGACCGCAACCACCGCCGATGGCGCGGATTGGTGGTGCACGGGATGCACGCTGCGCCGGCCGACGCCGCAGTGGCGCGTCGAGGGTGACGCGGTCATCGACCCGACCGGCCGCTCACACGTGATCCACCTCCAGCTGCCGGGCCGGGTGAACCGCGCCAACGCCGCGACCGCGCTCGCCGTCGCGGCCGAGTTCGGCGTCGATCCGGCGCTCGCCGCGCCCCGGCTGGCACAGGTTGTCTCGGTCGCCGGCCGGTACGCGCAAGTCCAGCGCGACGGCCGCGACGTCCGCCTGCTGCTGGCCAAGAATCCGGCCGGTTGGCTGGAAGCGTTCGATATGGCCGAGGACGTGCCGACACTGCTGTCCATCAACTCCCGAGACCCGGACGGACTCGACACGTCGTGGCTCTTCGACGTCGACTTCTCGCCCTTGCACGGGCGGCGCGTGTTGATTACCGGCGAGCGAGCCTACGACCTAGCCGTGCGCCTCGATATCAACGACATTCCGTTCAGCTATGTCAAATCGTTCGGCGAGGCACTGCGATCCGTGCCGGCCGGCCGGGTCGAAGTCATCGCGAATTACACCGCGTTCCAGGACATCCGAGCGGAGTTGGACCGTGTCAACTGACCGCGCCGCCACCGTGACCACGGAGAGCGCCCTGCGCATCGTCTGGGTCTATCCCGATCTGCTGTCCACCTACGGCGACCGGGGCAACATGCTGATCCTCGCCCGCCGAGCGGACCTGCGCGGGTTGCCGGTCGAAACGATCGAAGTCCGCTCCGACGAGCCGGTGCCGACCCGAGCCGACATTTATCTGCTCGGCGGCGGCGAAGACGGCCCGCAGGCCTTAGCCGCCCAAAGGCTCAACGCCGATCACGGTCTACACAAAGCGGTCGATCGGCGCGCGGTGGTGCTGTGCGTGTGCGCCGGCTATCAGTTGCTCGGAGCGTCGTTTTCGGCCAAGGGCGCGAAGCACGCCGGCCTGGACCTGCTCGACATCACCTCGGATCGCGGCCGGACCCGTGCCGTCGGCGAGCTCGCCGGCGACATCGACCCCGAGCTCGGTCTGCCGACACTCACGGGATTCGAGAACCACGGTGGGCGCACGCAACTTGGGCCCGACGCGAAGCCGTTCGCCCAGGTGACGGCCGGCATCGGCAATGACGGCATGACCGAGGGCGCCTGGCAGGGCAGCGTCATCGGCACGTATTCGCACGGTCCCGCGTTGTCGCGCAACCCAGCCCTGGCCGACCTGTTGATTGCCTGGGCCACCGGCCAGGACAAGCTCGATCCGATCGACGACACATGGCCGGACCGGTTGCGCGCCGAGCGCTTGGGCGCGATTCGGACGACGGTGCCGCGCGCGACGCGGACTCCGGTCGCAGCGTCGCGGTAACGGCCGCACAACGTCATGCGCTGGTACGGGAAGATGACGCCGACCCGTACCCGATTTGTCCTTCTCGTCACCCTCATCGTCGCGCTCGCGGTGTCGGCCGCTCTCCTTCCGCTGCGCCGGATCCCGGATGCGACCGCTGACCTCGGGGCGTGGGGGCCGGTCGTCGCGATCGTGCTCGGCGCGCTGCTGCTTGCCGCGCTCGTCCCACGGACGGCGATCTCGCTCGCCTGCGGTGCGCTGTTCGGTGTGATCGGCGGCGGGTTCGTGGCGTTGGGCGCCGCTGTCGTTGCGTTCGTGGTGACGTTCGTGATCGGGCGCTGGCTCGGGCGAGATGCCATCGCGGCCCGCACGGGCGGCCGGATCGCGAACCTCGATGCGTGGCTGAACCGGACCGGTCTGCTAAGCGTCATCGTCGTACGGTTGCTGCCGATCGCACCGTACGGTCTGGTCGGCTACGTGTACGGCACCACCTCCGTACGGGTGCGCAACTACCTTCTCGGTTCACTGATCGGCGCGACGCCGTCGGCATTCACGTACGCCGCGGTGGGAGCCGCCGTGGTCCGGCCGGGCGCGGTCGGTCTCGTGACCTTCGCGCCGGCCGCCGCTGGGTTGGTCGTCACCGCGGCCGCGGCCGTCTACTGGTACCGAACCGGTCGGCGAGCCAGGCCACCCAGCCAACCCGATCGCGACGGCGCGGAGCCGCACGAGCGGTCGCGCACGTCTTAGGTAGGACGACGCCGGGGCGCGCGGTAGAGGCGTCAGGACTCGGATGGGCCGCCCCGCAGCATGCGCGCGGCCGTGTCGTCGCCAGCGGCGGCACCGAGCCGGAACTGTTCGGTGGCGCCATCCTTGTCCCCCCGTGCGGCCAGCAACAGTCCGAGGTTCAGGTGGCAGTGGGCGTCGCCGGCGGCGATACCCGTCCGGTAGGCCTGTTCGGCCGCGTCGACATCGCCGAGTTCGTCGACGTAGAGGTTGCCCAGCGGCAGCCAGATCTCCACCTCGCCGCGCTTCGCGCCGACTTCCAGTACGGCGCGAGCTTCCGCGGCGCGATCGGTCGACCGCAAAAGTTCGGCGAGATTGGCTCGCGCCGACGGATATAAGTCTGCGCCCGCGCGCAGCGCCGCTTCTAGCGTCGGATCGAGCGTCTCGTCCCAGTCCCAACTCGCGACGACCGCCGCGGCAAGCGCATTGCCGCTGGCCGCCGCCGCTTTGGCCCGTTCGGACGCCGCCGCGTCGTCGCCCCGCTCGCGGAGCATGAACGCCAGCGACAGCGCACCGTTGCTGTCGCCGCTTTTCGCCGCACCGGCGTACGCCCGCATCGCGCCGTCCTCGTCGGCCAGTTCCTCGAGCACCTGGCCCAGATTCAGCCATGCATCGGTTTCGCCGCCGGCGATGGCTCGCTCGTACGAGGCGGCCGCCTCCACCAGTCGCTGTTGATCCTTGAGCGTGTTTCCGAGGTCGAACTCGGCTGTCGCCGAGCCGAGCGCCGCCGCCCGGCGGAAGCAACGTTCGGCGTCGCCGAGCCGGCCGGCGTCGGCGAGATCACAGCCGAGGTCGATCAACTCGTCCGGATCCTCGCATCCATCGGCCCGGGCGAGCCGGTCGTCAAGCCACGCATCCACCTGACTATGGTGCCCGAAACCTCGCCCGGACCGTCATACCGGCCATTGATCACCGTGTCGCGTCCGGCACCGGCGGGCCCACGCGTTCGCTGTGCCGGCCGCTCCGCGGGCCGAACGGATCACACGACGACGCTGACGACGCGCCCGGGCACCACGATCACCTTGCGGGGCGCCCGACCGCCCAGGTCGTCGCCGACCGCGGCAAGGGCGGCCGTCCGTACCCCCGCTTCGTCCGTATCGACCGGGACCTCGACGCGTGCGCGAAGCTTGCCGTTGACCTGCACCGGAATCGTGACTGTGGCCACAGCCAGCAGCGCCGGGTCGGCGACCGGGAACGGCTCGTAGGCGAGCGTGGTGTCATGTCCCAGCCGCTCCCACAGTTCCTCCGCGATGTGCGGCGCCACCGGTGCCAGCATCAGGACGAGCGGCTCGATGACGCAGCGCGGCGGTCGGTCCGCGGCGACCGCGGTGACGTGGTTCGTCAGCTCGATCAGCTTCGCGATGGCCGTATTGAACCGCAGCGCGGCGTAGTCGGCGGTGACGCCGGCGATCGTGCGATGCAGCAACGCCATGGTTTCACCGCCGGCGTCTGCGTTGCTCACCCGGGCAGCGCCGGTGCGCTCATCGACCGCGATACGCCACACCCTTTGCAGGAAACGGTACGGACCGACGACGGCGCGCGTCTCCCACGGCCGCGACACGTCCAGCGGACCCATCGACATCTCGTAGACGCGGAACGTGTCGGCGCCGTAGCGGTCGCACATCTCGTCCGGCGTCACGATGTTGCGCAGCGACTTGCCCATCTTGCCGTAGTGCCGGGTGACCTCGACGTCGCCGTAGCGGTAGTGCCCGTCGCGTTCGACCACGTCCTCGGCCGGCACCCAGGCACCGCGCGGATCGGCGTACGCGTAGGCCTGGATGTAGCCCTGGTTGTACAGCCGCCGGTACGGTTCCCGGGACGACACATGCCCTAGGTCGTAGAGCACCTTGTGCCAGAAGCGGGCGTAGAGCAGGTGCAGCACGGCGTGCTCGACACCGCCGACGTACAGGTCGACGCCTCCGGTGTCGGCGGTCGATCGCGGGCCCATCCAGTAGCGCTCGACGTCGGCGTCGACGAATGCCTTGTCGTTGGCCGGATCCAGGTAGCGCAGCTCATACCAGCACGAGCCGGCCCACTGCGGCATCACGTTCGTCTCGCGCTGGAACGGGCGCAGGCCGCGGCCGTCGCCGAGGTCCAGCTCGACGTTGACCCAGTCGGTCGCGCGCGACAGCGGCGTCTCCGGCTCCGAGGTGGCGTCGTCGACCGCGTACGTCTTCGGCGCGAAGTCGTCGACGTCGGGCAACTCGACCGGCAGCATCGACTCCGGCAGCCCGATCGGCAGGCCGGTCTCGTCGTAGACGATCGGGAACGGCTCGGCCCAATAGCGTTGCCGGCTGAACAGCCAATCCCGCAACCGATACGTGGTGGCTGATTCACCGGAGCCGTTTGCTACCAACCATTCGATGACGCGCGCCTTCGCGTCGGCGATCGGGCGGCCGTTCAGGTCGAGGTCGACGTCCGGGTTGCTGGAGTTGATGGCCGGACCCTCACCCAGATAGGCATCGCCCTCGAACCCGTCGGGCGGCGCGACCGTACGCACGATCGGCAGTTGGTAGGCCTCGGCGAACACCCAGTCGCGCTCGTCCTGGCCGGGCACCGCCATGATGGCGCCGGTGCCGTACCCAACCAGGACGTAGTCCGCGATGAAGATCGGGATCCGGGCGCCGCTCGCGGGGTTGGTGGCGAACGCACCCGTGAACACGCCCGTCTTCGTCTTCGCGTCGGCCGCCCGCTCGACATCGGTCTTCCCGCTCGCGTACTCGCGATAGGCCGCGATCGCCGTCGCCGGGTCCGGGTGCCCGCGTGTCCACGCCTCCGGGGTGCCGACCGGCCATGCTTCGGCGACGAGCCCGTCGACCAACTGGTGCTCGGGTGCCACGACCATGTACGTCGCGCCGAACACCGTGTCCGGCCGGGTCGTGAACACGCGCAGTGCCCCGGCATCGGTCGCGAAGTCGATGTACGCGCCGGTCGACCGGCCGATCCAGTTGCGCTGCATCAGTTTGATCGGCTCCGGCCAGTCCAGCTCGTCCAGATCATCGGCCAGCCGATCCGCGTACGCGGTGATCCGCATCAGCCACTGCCGCATGGTGCGGTGAAAGACCGGGAAGTTGCCCCGTTCCGAACGCCCGTCCGCTGTCACCTCAGCGTCGGCCAGCACCGTACCCAGGCCCGGACACCAGTTGACCGGCGCCTCGGCGACGTACGCCAGCCGATGGTCGTCGATGATGCGCCGGCGCTCGATGTCGCTCAGGTCGGCCCAGCGACGGCCGTCGGCCGGCACCCTCGTGCCGTCGGCGAACGCCGCGACCAGACCCTCGATCGGTCGCGCGCGATCGGCCTGGGGGTCGTACCAGGAGTTGAACAGCTGTAGGAAGATCCATTGGGTCCAGCGGTAGAACGCGACGTCCGAGGTCGCCACCGAACGTCGCTCGTCATAGCCCAGGCCGAGACGGCGAAGCTGGCGCCGGAATTCCTCGATATTCGCCTCCGTCGTCGTCCGCGGGTGCGTGCCGGTCTGGATCGCGTACTGCTCGGCCGGCAGGCCGAACGCGTCGAACCCCATGGTGTGCAACACATTGCGGCCACGCATCCGTTGGAATCGGCCGAACGAATCGGTGCCGATGTAGCCCAGCGGGTGGCCGACGTGCAGGCCGGCACCGGACGGGTACGGGAACATGTCGAGCACGTACATCTTCTCGGCGCCGGCCCGAGGGAGGGACGGATCGGCCAGCACTCCGGTTGGATTCGGCGCGTGGAACGTGCCGCTGTGGCGCCACCGGTCCTGCCAGCGCGCCTCGATGTCATTGGCCAGCGCCGCCGTATAGCGAAACGGAGGCACCTCGGCGTCGTTCGTCATTGTTACTCACCATTCCAGTTTTGAAGCGCCTGGACCGCTGGTCGGCGCACTTCCACCCGGCCGGTTGAGACCACCGTGGGGATTCCCTAGATCAACTCGAGGGCATAAAAAAGCCCCTCGCGCAGGAGGGGTCGCCGTGCGTTTGCGCCGGGTCGGCGCGCCAGCACGGCTAGGTAAGCAGGAGGCTGAACGCGTACGTCATGTGGTCCATCGTAGCGCGGCGGATGCGACCCGTCGCCGAGGTTTGCCACTCGGGCGCGAGCCACCATTCAGCCGACAGCCACGGACGGGCCAGCGTCAACTGTTGACCCGGGAAACGCCGGCGGGATACGTTTCGCGCGGCCCGCGCCGGCCTCCTTCGATGTCGCGTCGCGGCCGATCGACTCGCTCCAGATCCCCGACGCCAGAATGGATTCGCCGATGAACATCGTCGCGTGGGTGCTTCAGATCGTGCTCGGCGTGCTGTTCCTCGGGGCCGGCGGCACGAAACTCACGCAGCCGAAGGAGAAGCTGCAACCGAAGATGGGCTGGGTCGAGCCGGTCGAACCGCGCAACGTGAAGTTGCTCGCCGCCGCCGAGATCCTCGGTGCGCTCGGTCTGGTGCTGCCGTGGGCGACCGGAATCGCGAAGATCCTAACCCCGCTGGCCGCCGTCGGG
>DASQPR010000715.1:0-2510 GCA_035643815.1 Micromonosporaceae bacterium
CCACTTGCCTTGCCTCGACCGATCCGACTTAGATGGGACGGCCGGACGGGGGTGTCGTGGAGCACGTGAGCGTGGGTCGCCACTCCGATTTCCGGCGGCTGTGGTCCGGCCTGGTGATCAGCCAGATCGGCTCGGGCATCGGCCAGGTCGCGCTGCCGGTGGTCGCGGTGACCGTCGTCGGGGCGTCGGCCGCTGAGGTCTCGATTCTCGCCACCATTACCGCCGTGACGATCGCGCTGACCGCGTTCCCGGTCGGCGCGCACGTCGAGTTCCGGCGCAAGCGTCCGATCATGATCGCGAGTGACGTCGCGCGATGTTTCGCCGCGGCCAGCGTCCCCATCGCGGCCGCACTCGGCGGATTGTCGTTTGCCCAGCTCTGCGTCGTCGCGATGGTCAACGCCGTCGGCGTCATCGCGTTCAGCACCGCGGCCGGCGCCCACCTGCGCAATCTCATACCACGCGAGATGTTGGTGGACGCCAACGGCCGCTTGCAGGCGTCGCAGTGGCTGACGCTGACCGCGGGCGCGAGCATCGGCGGCCTCGTCATCGCGTTGCTCGGTGCGGCCCGAACGCTGCTTGTGGACGCGGCGTCGTTCGTCATGGACGCGTTCGTGATCCGATCGCTGCGCCAGCCGGAGCCGCCGCCACCCGCACGAGCCCACCACGCGTCGCGGCGCGCCGAACTGTTGGCCGGTTTCACCTTCGTCCGACACCATCCGACGCTGCGTCCAATGCTCGTGAGCTGGGTGCTCTTTGCCGGCGCGAGCGCGATGGCCGCGCCGATCGCGACCGTGTTCTACCTGCGGACGCTGCACTTCGCCGAGTGGCAGTACGGCCTCCTGATGGGTGTGCCGTCGCTGGGCGGCTTTCTCGGCGCCCGGCTGGGCACACGGGTGATCCGCCGCTGGGGTCCCGTGCGTGCCATCGTCGGCGCGAGCGTGCTCCGGACGCCCTGGTATTTCCTGACTCCGCTGGCGGGGCCTGGCGTCGGCGGATTGATCCTCTGCGGCGTCGCGTTCGCAGCCGGACTCGTGTTCAGTTCCCTGTCGAACTCGACCATGTCCGGCTACCGGCAACTCGTGACGCCCGACGCTCTCCAGGCCCGTACGGCGGCACTGTGGTCATTCGCGACCGTCGCCACCGCACCGTTGTTCGTCCTGGCCGGCGCGGCACTCGTGACAGCGGTGCAGCCGCGTACGGCGCTGTTTGTCACCGCCGCGCTCACCGCGGTGTCGGTCGCGCTGCTCCCCCGGTCCGAACAAGCGGCGCCGATGCCCGAGCCGACGGCGACCGCCGGGGCCAATTCGGTAGACGACGCCGGCGCGGTCGCGTGATACTCGTCGTCATGCGCTGAGCCCGTACCCGATCCCTTCTGATCGCTTGGTACGAGCGCGCCCCGATCCGGCGGCGCGCGGACGGGTGTGCGTATGTGGAAAGCCATCAATCTCGGTGCTGCCTACGGTGACGAGCCGCTGTTCGCCGGCGCCACCTTCGCCGTGGCCGCCACCGATCGTGTCGGTCTCGTCGGGCCTAACGGCGCCGGTAAATCGACGATGCTCAGGATCGTGGCCGGAGAGATCCGCGCGACCGCCGGACACGTCGAGTTCCCACCGGGCACACGTATCGGCTACTTCGCCCAACAAGTCCCCGATCCGCTGATCTCCGTGGGCGAGTATCTCGACGCCGCACCGGGAGAGTTGCCCGCGCTCGACCGGCGGCTGCGGGCGCTGCAGGCGGCCGTCGCGTCCGACCCCGGTCGCCTGGCCGAACTCGGCGCCGTCCAGGAACGGTTCGAGCAACTCGGCGGCTGGGCGTACGCGGCCCGGGTGGCCGAAGTGCGTGACCGGCTGGGCGTGCGCGCTCTCGCCGACGACGCGCGACTCGGCACGCTCTCCGGCGGCGAGCAAGCCCGCCTCATGCTTGCCCGCGTGCTCATCGGTGACCCGACCGATCTGCTGCTCGACGAACCGACGAACCATCTCGACGCGGACGGCATCGACTGGCTCGGCGGTTATCTCGCCCGGTTCACCGGCTCGATCGTCGTCGTCACTCACGACCGCGGGCTGCTCGATCGCGTCGCGACCCGGATCGTCGACATCGACGGCATCGGCGGTCCGGGCGCCGATTGGCAACCTCAGTTCTACGACGGCGGCTACACCAGCTATCGAGCCGAAAAACAGCGTCGATGGGAACGCCGGCTGCTCGATTTCGAGGCCCAGGAAAAGTCACGCGCCCGGCTGGCCGAGGATATCGAGGCGACCAAGGGCCACGCGCTCGCGACCGAACTGACGACACGCAACGACCGCCTGCGCCGCTACGCCAAGAAGGTCGCGGCCAAGGCGAAGGCCCGTGAGCGCCGGCTTGTGCGCCAGATGGAGGCGGCGACCTGGATCGCCGAACCACAAACCCGGCCGCCGCTGGTGCTCGCGTTCCGATCGCCGTCGGGCGACTCCTTAACCGCCGATGCGCCGGCGGCGACGGTGCTGTCGGCCTCGCGCATGACCCTCGTG